>JAFDWA010000004.1 GCA_018268735.1 Actinomycetota bacterium
GAGGGGGCGCGAGACGCGCCAGAACGCCGAACCCCCGCCGAACTTGTAGACCACGGTCGCCCCAGCGACCCACCCGCTACAACAACACCAGCCCCAGCCGAACTTGTAGACCACGGTCGCCCCAGCGACCCGACGGCTACAAGTTCGACGGGGTGAGCGTGCTGCGGCCCATGGAGCGTCGACGGCCTACCAGTACTCCTCGTAGTGGATGTTGCCGCGCTGCTTGCGCTCGTCGAGCGTGAAGCCCCGCTCGACGAGCAGCTGCACCACCCCGACCGTCTGCGGGAAGGTCCGCTCACCGTCGTCGCCATCCTCGGGGAGTCCGATCATCGACGGGTTGCCGCAGAGGAACACGTGGGTGTTCGCAGGATCGAGCGTCACACCGAACTGCTCGGCGAACACGTCGTCGCGGATGACGTCCTGCAGGTACCGCTTGGGGATGTCCGCTTCACGGGTCGGCTGGGGGAAGTAGTGGTAGTTCGCGTAGCGCTGCTCGAGCTGGCGATGCTTGTCGAGGTAGCCGAGATCGGCCCACTGGCGCACCGACACGGCCGAGACGATGGGTCCGTGATGGCCCTTGCGCAGCAGTTCTGTGACCATCGCGTTCTGCGGCGCCTCACCGGTCCCCGTCGACAGGAACACCACGGTGTCGGACGGATCGATCACCGGCGCCAACGTGTAGCGCCCGGCGACCTTGGGGCCCAGATAGATGCGGTCGCCCGGCTTCTTGAGCGCAAGACGCGGCGTCAGCCCCGGGACGTTGTCGGGAGTCGGCGGCACCAGCACGATGTAGAACTCGAGCTCGTCGGCGCCGGACTCGTCCGCGAGGTACCCGTGCTCGTCGAAGATCCGGTGGCTGATCGAGTACGAGCGTCGGACCAGCTTGTCCCAGCGGTCGTCGATGTTCGACTCGATGGCGTCGTCGATCCGCTGCTCCCAGTAGCCCAGGCCGAGCGACGCGTACTGGCCCGGCAAGTGCGAGACCGAACCGTGGTCGGGTCGGACGCGCAGCACCCAGAGGTCGGAGTGGGTCGGCTCGAAGTACGTGATCGTCGCGTTGTAGTGCTCGGCGCGCAGCTCCTCGGTCACCCCGACGACGTCGTGACGGCTCCGGACCGACGGCTCCGGCGGTGGGATGGCGGCGTCGGGGAACACGGCCTCGAGGAGCGCTCGTCCGATCGCCGACCCGGGTGCGCTCGGCACATCGGGCGGCGTCTCGTCGACGGTTCCGAGGAACCAGACCCGACCGCTGGCGAGCGCCGCCTCGGTGGCGCCGACGTGCTCCGGCCCGACCGCCCGACGGCCAGAGGAGAACACGACGTGGTCGAACTGCAGGTCCGGGGTTCGGCGATCGTTGAAGTACGCCATCGGGAAGCCGTCCACCTCGCCGATCTGCTGGGGGCTCGACGAGTAGAGCAACGTCGAGCGACGCTCCCGCTCGAGGTCGTTGAGCAGTTGCGCACCGACGGGCGAGAGACGCAACGGGTTCATGCCGCCGGCAGCGAGGACGACACCCGCGCCGAGATCCGCGAGCCGTACGGTCAGCTCGACTGCGTGGTCGGTGTGGCCGACGACGAGCACGTCGACGTCGTTCGCCGGTGTCGGGATCCGGTCGATGTGGACGCGATCGCCACCGACGGACGGGATCGACGGCGACCAGCCCTCGACGCTGGTCCGCAGCGCGACGAGGACGGCACGACTCCTGTAGGACTGCCGGCGGGTGGCGACCACGAGGTCCTCGCCGTCGACGTCGACCGACGTCACGGTCTCGCCGTACGCGACCTCGAGCCCGTGCTCACCGGCGACACCGGGCAGCGCCAGCGTCGCACCCCGTTCGAGGACGGTCACCCGCTCGAGCCCGCTCTGGCGTGCGAACACCGCGGCGGACAGTCCGCCGGCGTTGCCGCCGATGACGATGAGGTCGTGCGCTTCGGCCATCGAGGCAACCTAAACGGCGTCCGACCCCGGGCTCCAACCACGGACGCATGGATGGGAGGGCATCGACGCGCGTAACGTGACGGCTGTGTCACTGATCGTGGTGATCGTCGCAGCGCTGTTGGTCACAGCCGCTTGGGGCAGGGGGGTTCTCGCTGACGAGGACCGCTACCTGCGTGCCGTCGCGCCGCTGTCGACGTCGCCCCGGTTCGCCCGTCTTGCCGGCGTCGTGGTGGCGCTCGCCGCCCGCCGTGGTCGTCGGCACCGACCCCGGGTGCACCTCTCTCCTCGGGCAGCCCGGGCAGCGGGGCACCTGACCACGCTGGCGATGCGCACGGGCCCCTTCGACCGTGCCTGGACGTTCGGGCACCGCCAGGTCCACCGTCACCGGCAGCCGGATGCACGCGTCGCCGCCTCGATGCTCGCGTTGGCGATGATGGGGACCGTCGTCCGCGTCGCGCGCTCTGTCCGATCGCCTGCGGTCCAGGTGCGACCACTGGATCCACCCGTCCGGCACCTGGACCGAGTCCATGGATCAGCCCATCTCGGTGGGGATGCACGAAGCCAGGACCCGGCTGTCCGAGCTGCTGCGCCGGGTGGAGGCGGGCGACGAGTCGGACGGTCCTCCGTACCCGACGAGTTCGACGAAGCACTGCCGGACAGCGTCGTCGTCACCTTCGAACCCTGACGCGAGCGGGCACGAGTGCTCCGGTTCGGCCTGCTCAGAACGGCAGGAGGTCCGCCTGGAGGTCGCGCAGCTCGTCGAAGATGGCCTGACACGCGGCCGGGTCCGAAGGCGAGGCCGGGTCCTCGACGATCGCCTGCAGCGCGAGGTCGGGATCGCCGTTGAGCGCGGAGCCCACGACGAGCTCCTGCAGGTCGGTCTGGGTGCGGACCCAACCCGAGAGCGGTTCACCGAGCGGTGGCATCGTCTCGGGGTGGATGCCGGCCCCGTCGACGGTCGCGCCGACCTCGACGATCGCGCCGTCGGCGACGTCGGGCAGGTAGCCGCGGTTCGCGACGTTGACCGCCATGATCCGCGTGGGGGTGTCGGTCCACATCGCCGCGACGATCGAGATCACCTCCTCGGAGGAGTGCCCGTATGCGCCGAGCGGCAACGGCACCGAAGTCGTCGCGGCCCACGCTGCAGCCCGCTCGGCGACCTGCATGACCGGCTCGTGGAAGTCGATCGGCACGGGGCGCCAGTCGCCGACGTCGAGCGCGAACGGCAGGTACTCGCCGATGTGGCTGTCCACCGAGCACGGGACGAGGTCGTGCTCACGGATCATGTGGACCACCAGCGGCGTGTAGCTGTACTCGAGCAGTCCGGCGCCCAACAGGGTCCGGTCCAGCACCTTGGCCGCAGCGATGGCACGCGGCGAGTAGTCGTAGAACGGCTTGGCGAAGTGCGCCTTCACCCGTGGCAGCAGGTCCTCGCCGGTGACGCGGTGGCGCATCTCGGTGAAGAAGGTGAAGTGGTTGATGCCCGATGCCTTCGCCTCGATGTCGGCGGCCTTCACCCGGATCCGGCGCGCCAGCCGGTTGATGCCCATCGGCATCTCGTGGCACATGCCGACGTGGTGCAGCGTGGTCGCCTTCGAGATCGCAAGCGTCACGCGGCTCATCGGGTTGGACAGGTTGATGAGGAGCGCGTCGGGGCTGTGCTTCTCGACGCTGCGGCAGATGCCCAGCGTGTTGTTGATGCTGCGCAACGAGTGGAACACCCCGCCGGGTCCCCCGTTCTCGCCCATGATCTGGCGGGCGCCGTGGCGGTTGGGGATCTCGTAGTCCTCGCGCCAGTGGCGGAAGCGTCCGAACTCGGCGCTGCTGAGCACGAAGTCCGCGCCGTCGAGCGCGGCACCCGGGTCAGTGCTGCGGTCCACGACCACGGGCGCGCCCTTCGCCGCGTTGAGCTTGGTGGCGAACGCGAACGCCCGGTCGAGTCGCTCCTCGTCCACGTCGTGCAGCACGAGTCGGCTGCCGCGCAGCTCCGGCGTGTGGACCACGTCGTTGACCATCGCGGGCCCGAACGACATCCCGCCAGCCCCCACCAGAGCGATCTTCGGTCCGTCGGTCATCTCGTCCTCCTGGTCGGATCCACGTGTCCGGATCCGGTTGGTCAGATCCACTTGCCCGGGTTGAAGACCCCATCGGGGTCGAACGCCATCTTGATGCGCCGGTGCAGCTCGATCACGTCCGGGCCGAGCTGCGCCGCCAGGTGCCTCGCCTTGAGGATGCCCACGCCGTGCTCGCCGGTGATGGTCCCACCAAGGGCCAGTGCGGCGCCCATGATGTCGTCGAAGGCCTCCCGCGCCCGTTCCGTCGCAGCGGCGTCGGACGCGTCGAAGGTGACGAGCGGGTGGAGGTTGCCGTCGCCCGCATGGCCGATCACCGGGATCAGGGTGTCGGTGCGCTCCGCGATCGCTGCGACCTCGGCGACGAGGTCGCCGACCCGCGGGATCGGCACGCCGACGTCCTCGATGAGCACCGTGCCGAGCCGCTCGACGCACGGGATGGCCATCCGCCTGGCCCCCATCAGCAGCTCTCCCTCGTCCGCATCGGAGCTGGCAGCGACCTCGTTCGCTCCGGCGTCGCGGAGGCAGCGCTCCAACTCGGCGACATCTCCGCCGCCGGTCCCGCACTGCGCGAGCAGCAGCGCCCCGACGCCGACGAGTCCCATCGGGCGGACGCGCTCGACGGCGGCGACCGCGGCGGCGTCCATCAGCTCGAGCGTGTCGGGGCGCAGCGTCGACATCACCGCCGCAACAGCGACGCCGGCGTGGACCACGTCGTCGAACGTGGCCACGATCGTCGTCGTCGCCGGCGGTGGAGGCCGCAGCCGCAGCGTCACCTCCGTGACGATCCCGAGGGTGCCCTCGGATCCGATGAACAGTCGCTTGAGGTCGTAGCCCGCGACGTCCTTGACGGTGCGACCACCGAGGCGCACGGCGCGACCGTCGGCCATCACGACCTCGAGGCCCAGCACGTAGTCGGTGGTGACGCCGTAGCGGACGCAGCACAGCCCACCGGCGTTCGTCGCGACGTTCCCACCCACCGAGCAGATCTCGAACGACGACGGATCCGGCGGGTACCAGAGGCCGTGCTCGGCAGCTGCGACCTTCACCTCGGCGTTGAGGGCACCGGGTTGCACGACCGCGACCTGGGCCGCGGCGTCGACGTGCACCGATCGCATCCGATCCGTCGACAGCGTGATCGCGCCGTCGAGCGCGGACGATCCGCCGGAGAGGCCGGTGCCGGCACCCCGTGTCACGATCGGGACGTGGTGCGCGGCAGCGATGCGGACCGCTACCTGCACCTCGGCGGTGCTCGCCGGGCGCACGACCACGAGCGGACGACCCGGCTCGACGGCCGACGCCCGGTCGTATCGGTAGGGCGTGGCGACGTCGGCGTCGTCGATCACCCCGGCCGGTCCGAGCACTGCGTGCAGCGCGGCGATGACGTCGCTGTCGTCGGTCACGGTCGGCTCGGCTGTCCGGATCAGGTGATGGGTTCGTAGGTCGCGGTGAAGTGCCGGAGCGGTCGGGGTTCGGAGGTGATCCGGTAGCCGGGCAGATCCGCAGCGCCGGCGGCGACGCGTTCGCACACCTCGATCACGTAGTCGATGTGGCTCTGGGTGTAGGTGCGACGCGGGATCGCCAAGCGGACGAGCTCCATCGCCGCGGGTCGCTCCGAGCCGTCGGGTTGCAGTCCGAACATCACCGAGCCGATCTCGCACCCGCGAACGCCACCCTCGGTGTAGAGCGCTGCGGCGAGGGACTGCCCCGGGAACTCGAGCGGGTCGAGGTGCGCGAGCAGCCGGCCCGCATCGAGGTAGACGGCGTGGCCGCCGATCGGTTGCACCACGGGGATCCCCGCAGCGAGAAGCGCGTCGCCGAGGTAGGCCGTCGAGCGGATGCGGTAGCGGAGGTAGTCGTGCTGGACCGCTTCGCGCAGCCCTTGCGCGAGCGCTTCGAGGTCCCGTCCGGCGAGCCCGCCGTAGGTGGGGAACCCCTCGGTGATGACGAGGATCGTGCGGCACCGCTCGGCGAGCTCAGCGTCGTCCATCGCCAACCAGCCGCCGATGTTGCCGAGCGGGTCCTTCTTGGCGCTCATCGTCATGCCGTCGGCGAGCGACGCCATCTCACGCACGATGTCGGCCACGTCACGGTCTGCCTGGCCGGGTTCGCGCTCGCGGATGAACCAGGCGTTCTCGGCGAACCGGCACGCATCGAGGAACAGCGACACGCCGTGGCGGTCGCAGACCGCCCGGACGCCGTGGAGGTTCTCGAGCGACACGGGTTGGCCGCCACCGGAGTTGTTCGTGATCGTCACGAACACGACCGGCACCTCCTCGGCGCCGTGCTCGGTGAGCAGCGCGTCGAGCGCGTCGAGGTCCATGTTGCCCTTGAACGGATGCAGCGAGGACGGGTCGCGTCCCTCGGGGATCACGAGGTCCACGGCGGTGGCGCCGGTGAGCTCGACGTTGGCCCGCGTGGTGTCGAAGTGGGTGTTGTTGGGGACGATCCTTCCGGGCCCGCCGAGCACAGAGAACAGGATCTTCTCCGCGGCACGTCCCTGGTGGGTGGGGATGACGTGCCCGAAGGGGAACAGGTCCTGCACGGACTCGAGGAACCGGAACCACGACGGCGAACCGGCGTAGCTCTCGTCGCCGCGCTGGATGCCGGCCCACTGGTCCCGTGACATCGCGCCGGTGCCCGAGTCGGTGAGCAGGTCGATCAGCACGTCCTCGGCCCGCAACGAGAACAGGTTGTGGCCTGCCGCGTCGAGCGCGGCGCGTCGCTCACCGGGAGTCGTCATCCGCAGCGGCTCGACGGAGTGGATGCGGAACGGCTCGATGATGGTCCGGAACGTCATCTGCACCGGGACCCTACCCGCACCCCACCAACCCCTTCGGTCGTGCAGAACGGGGCACAGGTCATCTCATCGGTCATGAGGACTCGCGTGGCTCGCCACTCTCCGACACCCCGAGAGGTCCTCCGCTCCGCGGCACGATTGCCGCAGGTCGTGCCCGATGCCGTGCTGGTCGACGCCTCGCCGGCACCAGCGCCTCACGCCTGAGCACCTGTTCCACCGGCAGGGTGGTGCCGTCGGCTGCGATGCTCGTCCGCATCGAGGGTGTCGGCGTTGGCGGTCAGGTCGGTGGCGGGTCCTTGACGTAGCCGGGGTGGATGCCGAGCTGCTCGAGGTTGCGGTGGGCGGGGTGGGTCCGGCCGGCCGGGCCGGCCGACACCGCATCCATGAGGTTCTTCGTCGCCGCCTGGATCGCCGCCGGTGGATCTGCAGCGGACGGGGTGTGGCCGTCGACATCCGCGTTGAGGCGCTTCACCCATTCGAACGTGCCGACGCCGAACACGCCGGCGCCGGACTGGTGGGAGTACCAGGTGACATCAGCGAACGAGTGCTTGCCGCGGCACACCACCGGCGAGTGGCAGAACACCTCGATGTCGGTCGGCGTCGGTGCCTCCGGCGTCACCCGGTCGTACTCGTTGGCGACGAGCCCGGGCAGCTTGTCGCCCGGGTGCAGGCCGGTGCCGTCGAGGAACCAGTTGTCCGTGTTGACGACAACCATGTCGGCCTGGACGGGGTTCGACTCGTAGTAGTTGCCGATGAGCGCCGACTCCGGCTTGTTCACCGGCGACTGCCGCCAGCTCACGGTGGTCTCGGACGGGTCGGTGCGGAACACCGGGTCCTTCGTGGATCGGTAGTTGACCTCGTGGCGGAACTGCCCGGTGTCGGTCGGCTCCAACCGGATCTTGCGGAAGATGGCGTTGGCCCCGAGGAACACCAGGTTGGTTCCGGCGTCACGCGCCGTCTCCAGGCCCTGACGCATCTGCGTCGAGTAGTACTCGTCGTGGCCGAGCGACAGCAGCGCCCGGTGGTCCTTGACGCGCTCGGGGTTCGCGTGGAGGTCGATGTCGGTCCAGTAGGTGACGTCGTAGCCGTGCTTCTCGAGGAACATCACGACGCCGTCCTCACGGCCGAAGAACTCCCCGGAGCCGTTGCGGTAGTACGGGCGGTCGAAGGTGACCACCGACGCTCGTCCTGCGTTGCCGGGCTTGCCGCCGGAGCTGCCGTTGTCGGTGTAGAGGCTCTTGCCGCCCCACTCGTTGTAGGCCTGCCAGGTGGTCACCGAGCTCTGCACGAGCAGCGCGGCGCGGTTCGCGTCGTCGCGGACCACCATCGGCACATACGACATGCCGCCGTCGGAGCCGACGAGCTTCAGCAGGTACATGCCCGGGGGCCAGCCCTTGGTCGAGAACGTGAGGTTGGTGCGCCAGGGAGCCGTCCACGTCCCGACGGCGGTGTCAAGCACGGGACGGTCCTGCTGCTCGCCCTTCACGGAGTCCGACTCCCAGACGAGCCGCGCCCCCGACCCGCCGTACCATCCGATGCGCAACGCCTGCACCTTCCACTGCGGCGCGCCGGTGCTCACCCGCAGCGAGACGTCGCCGTCGCGGTTCACGCTCGTGGTGGTCGCGTATCCCCGGATGGTATCCCACGTCTTCGGCACCCCGTCGGGCACCTGCCAGCCCGTGGCACCGGGCTTGGCGTTCTCCTCGACGATCCAACGCGCAGGGTCCGGCGCCGTCGTCGAGGGCGTCGGGGGTGTCGCGCTCGCAGGGTCTGCGTGTGCGGCCCCACCGGTGCCCTCGGAGCTCAGCCTCCACGCACCGCCGACCGCAGCGACCCCGGCCGCTGCACTGCCGACGATGAGCGCCCGACGCGTGATCCGTTCCATGACGCCGACGAGTATTGCCCACCGCCGGGGCCGGTGACCCGCGCCCGGCTGACGCGCAGCCCCGGCGATCGACGTTCACCGAGGCGGCAGGGCGTGGAGGACCCGGCCGCCGGACACCTCGATGCCTTCTGACCGCAGGCGTCGGGCTTGATCGGTCGGCTTGTGCGCCGCGAGCCGGCCGTCGGCACGGACCACCCGCCACCAGGGCAGATCGCCGCCGTGCTCGGCGAGGAACGCTCCGACCGCCCGTGCCGCGCCACGACGGCCGGCCCGTCGCGCGACCTCGCCGTAGGAGACGACCTCGCCGAGAGCGAGGTCGGCGATCACCGACCGGAACCGGTCCTGCAACTCGGTCACGGATGCAATCCTGTCAGCATCAGCGGTCCGCCCAGCGTCCGTGGTTCGCCCGGCTTCCGAGTGACCTCAGGTCCGCAGTGGCCGCGTCAGCCCACGGAACCGCAGCGGCACCTCACCCATCTCCTCGGCCACGTGGGCACCGAGCCCGGCGAGTCGAGCCACTGCGAACAGCGGCACGTCGGCGGGGAGGCGCGCGGTGAGGAGCAGCGCGCCGAGCGCGAAGTCGACGTTCGGAGCGACGGGCACGAGGTTGCCCGACTCCGACAGGACCTCGGCGATCGTGGGTCGCCACCCGTCGGGATCCGACAACTCCGCGATCGAGTCCATGAGCGGCGCGAACCGGGGGTCACGTCGCTTGTAGATGGTGTGGCCGAAGCCCGGCACCGGTTCCGACGCCGAGAGTCGACGACCGATGGCAGCCGCTGCGCCGTGCTCGCGCGCCTCGGCCAGCAGGGTCACGACCTGCGAAGCGGCAGCGCCGTGGAGCCGGCCGCTCATCGTCGACAGCCCCGCCGCGAGCGCGCAGTGCGCCGGCGGACGGACCGACGCCGCGACGCGGGCGGCGAGCGTGCTCGTCGTCAGCTCGTGATCGGCCAGCATCACGAGCACCGCGTCGACGGCGTCGACGGTGTGACGGTCCGCCCGTCCGGTCCACGCCTGCACGAGTCGCTGGGCGGTGCTGCCGCTGCCACCGCCGTGACCGCTGACCACCAGTGGTGCGAGCGTGAGCAGCCGACGGGCAGCGACGGTCGGCGGGTCGTCGCGGTGGCGCTCGGCGAGCGCAGTGGATGTCGCAGCCAGCGCCGCGAGGCCGGGTTGACCCACTGCGGCGACGACGTCGGCAGCGAGCTCGCGATCGGCTGCCGACGGGACCGACCATCGGACCCGTCCGATGGGCAGCTCGCCGGTCCACAGCAGCTCCGCCACCTGCTCGAAGGTGGCAGTACCGGCGAGTTCGACGACTGGACGGCCCCGAAAGGTGGGCCCCTGCTCGTCGAGACAGGTGATCGCGCTCGTCACCTGGACGTCGATCGACGGTCGTGGCGGCGAGGTCCGGCTGCGACCACGACGTGACAGCGCCTCGATGTCGTCGCGGTCGTACAGCGACCGGCGACCGTCCGGTCCGACCCGTCGCCGGATCAGTCCTCGGCTCACGTACGCGTACAGCGTCTCGGGCCGCACGCCGAGGATCCTGGTCGCCTCTGCGCTGCCCACGAACGTGCTCATGTCGCCAGCATGACCGCCGTACTGGATCTGATCAACGTTGATCGGATCAACGTTGATCTTGCCGCCGGTTGGTTCCACGATCACGGCATGACGACCCGACTGATCGACGTCCCTCCGGGACTCACCGGCGTCGCCGTCGCCGACACCGGCATCGGCGACGTGGACGGCGAGGCCGGCAGCTACCACTACCGGGGCCACGACGCTCCGACGCTCGCGCGCACCCGCACCTTCGAGGAGGTGTGGCACCTCGTCGCCGTCGGACATCTCCCCGACATCGCGGAGCTGGCCACGTTCTCCGAGGCCGTCGCGGACGCACGTTCGTTGCCGCCCAGCATCGAGCCGCTGCTCGCGGCGTTGAGCCAGGCAACCGGACCGACCCTGGGGCGACTCCGCGCGGCGTTGTCGATCGCGGCGACCGATCTCGGCGTCGAACCGCTCGTGGACATCTCGGCCCAGGCGCGCGCGGAGCAGGCGTTGCGGGTCGCTGCGGTGGTGCCGGTCCTCGTGGCCGGGTTCCACCGGGCGAGCCTCGGGCTGGCGCCGGTCGAACCCGACCCGGACCTCGGCCACGCGGCCGCGTACCTCCACATGGTGACCGGTGAGCGTCCCACCCCCACCGCGGCCCGCGCACTCGAGCAGTACCTGATCCTGGCGATCGACCACGGGTTCAACTCCTCGACGTTCACCGCACGCGTGGTCGCCTCGACCGGGGCGGACCTCGTCGACGTGGTCACAGCAGCCCTCGGAGCACTGGCCGGGCCGCTGCACGGAGGAGCACCCGGCCGTGCGCTCGATGCCCTCGATGCGATCGGCGACCCGGAGCTGGGCCCGGCCTGGGCGGCGGCAGAGCTCGCGGCGGGGCGACGCATCATGGGGTTCGGTCACGCGGTGTACCGCAGCCGTGATCCGCGATCAGAGCTGTTGCGGGAGCTCGCGCTCGCCCTGGGCGGCGAGCTGGTGGATCGTGCCGTCGCGATCGAGGGACACATCCTCGCAGCGCTGAGAACCGCCAAGCCGGACCGGCCCCTGCCCAGCAACGTCGAGTACTACGCCGGGGTGGTGATGGCCGCAGCCGGGCTGCCCCGGTCGCTGTTCACCCCGACCTTCGCCGTCAGCCGTGTGGTCGGCTGGTGCGCCCATGCCGGCGAACAGGCGGCTGCCGCGAAGCTGATCCGTCCGAGTGCCCGGTACATCGACGATGCTCGTCGGACATCGGAGGCTCCCGGCGCGACGAGGGCTTCCGTCCTGGACCGGCTCGCAGCTGAGCCCCTGGCACTTCGAGCTCGTCCGAGGAGCGAACCATGACCTACACCCACGGCCACCACGAGTCGGTGCTGCGGTCCCACCGGGTCCGCACCGCGGAGAGCTCCTGCGCGTACCTGCTCCCGCACCTGTCCGGCGACGAGGCGCTGCTCGACGTGGGCTGCGGGCCGGCGACGATCACCGCTGACCTCGCCGGGCGGGTGGGCACCGTCGTCGGCATCGACCCGTCACCAGAGGTGATCGCCCAGGCCCACGAGGCCTACCCCGACCTCGACCTGCGCGTCGAGACGCTGGACTCCCACGACGGCCGCTACGACGTCGTCCACGCCCACCAGGTGCTGCAGCACCTCGAGGACCCGGTCGCAGCCCTGCGGCAGATGGCCCGGCTCGGCTCGGTGATCGCCGCTCGCGACTCGGACTACCCGGGGTTCGTCTGGACCGGCGGCGACGAACGCCTCGACCGCTGGCTGGACGTCTACCTCCAGGTCACCCGACACAACCGAGCCCACCCCGACGCCGGTCGCCACCTGCTGGAGTGGGCACACCAGGCCGGTCTGACGGATGTGACCTACTCGACGTCGACGTGGACGTTCGCGACGCCTGAGCAGAGAGACTGGTGGTCGAGCCTCTGGGCGACCCGCGCCACCGAATCCGACTTCGCCCGACAGGCCGTGGAGTACGGCATCGCCGAGCCCGACGAGCTGCAGGAGATCTCGGCGGGCTGGCGTGCCTGGGGCGAGGGTCCCGACTCCGTGTTCGTGATCCTCCACGGCGAGCTGCTGGCACGCGTCGCTCCGGCCAGAGGCTGACACCGCATCGGAGAAGGTGCTCCCCGGCTCAGCGGATCGTCCGGTACCAGAGGGAGAGACGCGGCGCCTCCGGGATCGTCGCGGACTCCTGCAGCAGTGCTGCGAGGTGGCGATCGGTGGCGGCCCTGCGCAACAACGCCGCCCCCTGCACGTCGCCGGCCGCTTCATCGATGGCCCGATCCATTCGGTCGCGGCGCCGACGTTGTCGGGCGTCGAGCGGGTCGAGGCGTCGGACGAGCCGCCAGCCCGAGCCGTCGGGGACGGCGTCGCCGGATTCGATCCGCAGCTCGCCGGCAGCGTCAGCCGGACGCGCTCGTCGGTCACCGAACATGTTGTCGAGCCCAGATCGAACGACGGTCCTGTAGCCGCGGCGCTCGAGCGAGGCAGCGAGCTCCGCGACGCCGAAGTCGCTCGTGTCGAACACCTCCTTGACCGCAGCGCCGCTCGTGACGAGGACCGGTCCGGAGCCAGGGCGGACCACACCCGGCACCCCGTCGGCGAGCTCCCCCACCGCCGCCGGCAGAAGACCGGGCCCGTGGTCGGTCCACAACGCCACGACCGACGCGGCGACCGCCGCGACGACGAGCACCGCTGCCAGCACCGCCGCGACCCGCGCGCTCCACACGAGCGGGCGGCGCTCGAGCACGATGAGCGCCACGGTCCATCCCGTGACCAGCCAGACGAGCATCGCGACCGCGGCGACGGGTTGCATCGACCAGACCGCCACGCCACCTCGTGACAGCGAGAGGGCGACGAGCACACCGCCGAGCGCCGCTCCGACGACGCCGTGCAACCACCACAGGCCTCGGCGACCGTCGAGCGACTCGGGGCGCGTCCGCCGTCGGGTCACCGCGAGCAGCACCAGGGAGACCAGCCACGCGAGCAGGGCGACCGGCAGGATGAAGGCCCTCGAGCCGTCGACCTCGCTCGACAGGGTGACCGGCATCGCACGGCCCAGCCACGGCGCCCACGGCTCGAGCTGGAGTCGAAGAGCACGCCACGCACCCGACAGACCGACCGTCGCCTCCGACGCGGTCGCGGCCTGGCGGAGCTGCGTGAGGTTCCCGGGGCTCGCCGTGACCTGCTCGACCAGCGTCGGCAGCGCCATCACCACCAGCACTCCGACGCCTGCCACGACGGGCACGATCAGCCCTCGGCGCTCACCGGGATCACCGGATCGGAGCGCGGAGCGGGCACGGACCACGACCGCGGCGGCGAGCACCACGACGATGCACCCGACGATCGGGGTCAACATCGTCCACATCGAGGCGAGCAGCCACGCGACGCCCACCGCCACGGGGACGAGGCGCACGGTTCCCGCAGCGACCTCCCACACGAGCATGCCCAGCAGCACGATCGCCAGGAGGGAGATCATCGGCTCCCAGGGATCGCTGAGCCGGTCGAGGCCGCGACCCATCACGCCCAGCACGACCAGCAGCGACGTCCACAGCACGAGGACGGACCCGCCGCGTCGTCGTGCCACCCAGAGCGATCCGGCCGCCGATGCGTACCCGACGAGGAGCGTGGCGGCGGCGATGCCGAGCGGACCGACGAGCGACGGGACGGCGAGGATCCAGAACAGCCACGGGCCGGGTTGGTTGCCGCCGTATCGCTCGTAGGAGCCGACGAGGGGTGTGTCGCCGCCGAACACGTCGCCGGAGCGCAGCTCGATGAGCGCGACATCGTGGTTCAACGGGGCGGTCTCCCCTGTCACGACCAGGGACAGGAACGTCGCGAGGAACGGCAGGGCGACCACCACCAGCGCCGCCCGCAGGACGAGTCGACCGTCGAGCGGGCGCGGGACACCTCGCACCGCACGAGCATATCCGGGGCGATCGTGTGACCTCCCCGGGTGGGCAGGGCCCGCGCCGCCACAGCCGCCGCCCCCGGTCGCCGCCGCTGCCTCCTCCACCGACCTCCTGGCCCACCGGCCACCCCACGACACGGCGACCCCACGACACCGCCACCCCAAGACACGGCCACCCCACAGCTGCAAGATCGCCAGGGCGACGTCGGTGGGCCACACAGCGACGTCCGACCGGTAGGTTGCCGACCGTGAGCTCAGCGATCGAGGTGGCCGGACTCACCAAGCGCTATGACGACCGAACGGTCGTCGACGCCATCGACTTCAGCGTCGGACACGGCGAGTGCTTCGGCATCCTCGGCCCGAACGGCGCCGGCAAGACCACGACGCTCGAGATGATCGAGGGGCTGCGACGACCCGACGGCGGGTCCGTGTCGGTGCTCGGATCCAGCCCGTGGCCGCGGGACACGACGCTGCTGCGCCGCATCGGCGTGCAGCTCCAGGCCAGCGCGTTCATCGAGCACCTGTCCGCGATCCAGCAGCTGCACACCGTCACCGACCTCTACGGCGTTCCCACCGCACGGGCTGTCGAGGTCTTGGCGCAGGTGGGTCTGGCCGATGCCGCCGACCGCGACGTCGACGCCCTCTCCGGCGGGCAACGCCAGCGTCTGTCGATCGCGTGTGCGCTGGTGCACCATCCCGAGGTGCTGTTCCTCGACGAGCCCTCCGCCGGACTCGACCCGGTCTCCCGACACAACCTCTGGGACGTGGTGCGATCGGTCCGCAGCGACGACACGACCGTCGTGATCACCACGCACCACATGGACGAGGCGGAGCAGCTCTGCGATCGGGTGGCGATCATGGACCGCGGCGAGATCCTCGCGATCGACACCCCTGCCGAGCTCGTCCGCCAGCTCGATGCCCCGACCCGGCTGATGCTGCCTCCCGACGCCATGTCCATCGACGACGCACGGCACATCGACGGGGTCGAATCGGTCGAGCACGATGCCGGAGCGTTGACGCTGGTGACCCGACGGGCAGCGGATTCGATCCAGGCACTCGCCGCGGTCGGTTCGCTCGACGGCCTGCAGGTTCGTTCCGGGACCCTCGAGGACGTGTTCATCACCCTGACCGGTCGACACCTTGGAGACCAGGCCGAGGAGACCGCATGAGGGCGTGGTGGTCGCTGTCCAAGGCGATGTTCAAGGGCCTGCTCGCCGACAAGACCGCGCTGTTCTTCTACTTCTTGTTCCCGCTCATGTTCCTGGTGCTGTTCGGGCTCCTGCTCGGCAGTTCGACCACCAGCAAGGTCACCATCGGCGTCACGGGAGACGGACCGCTGATCAGGGCGCTGCCGGCCAAGGTCGTGACCACGAAGCACTACGACACCTTCGCCTCAGCGGTCGACGCGGTCCGCAAGGGCGACATCCCCGCCGCGATCAGCGAGCGTGGCGACGTCGTCGAGCTGCGCTACTCGGCGACCGATCAGGTGGCCGCCGGCACCGTGCAGGGGATCGTCCAGTCCGTCGTCGGCGAGGCCAACGTCCAGGTCTCCGGTCGACCTCCGCAGTTCACGGTGCGCGCTGCGCAGGTCGAAGACGAGTCGTTCCAACCGATCCAGTACCTGACCTCCGGACTGCTCGCCTGGGCGATCGCGATGTCCGCCGCCTTCGGAGCGGCGATGAACCTGGTGATCTGGCGGCGCAACCAGGTCCTGCGTCGACTGCGCATGTCGCCGGTGTCGCCCGCTGCAGTGGTCGGGGCCCGCATCGGTGTCAGCCTGGTCGTGGCGATCGCACAGGCTGCGGTGTTCATCGGAGTCGCGATGACCCCGGCGTTCGGACTCCAGCTCCGTGGCAGCTGGTGGTTGGCGCTGCCGCTGCTCGTCGCCGGCACGCTCGCCTTCCTCGCCATCGGCCTGCTGGTCGGTTCCTTCGCACGCACCGAGGAGGCGGCGTCTGCAGCCGTGAACCTGATCGTGCTGCCGATGGCGTTCCTGTCCGGCGTGTTCTTCCCGATCGACGGCATGCCCGACTGGGTGCAGGACGTGTCGTGGCTCATGCCGATGCGTCACCTGAGCTCCGGACTCCTCGACGTGCTGGTGCGCGACGCCACGATCGGATCTGTGCTGGTCCCGATGGGCGTGCTGCTGGGCTTCGCCGCGGTCGTCACGCTGATCGCGACCCGGGTGTTCAGCTGGGACACCTGAGGCCGGCCGTGCTCGCCCCCTCCCCGCCGACCACGCACCTCCGACGATCCCGACATCGATCCCATCGACGACGCGGTCGGTCTGTCGTCGGCTCCGAGACCGAGGGGACAGCTCGACCACGACCAAGAGGCACCACCCCGACCGTCCAGCCCGTCACCGACGCGCAGCGAGCTGGTGGGCGACGCCGAGGAACACCACTGCGTTGGCCTCGACCAGCGTCGACACCGGCTCCGTCTGGCCGTCGAGGTACCAGCGGATCGCGGTCATGATCACCCCGCCGACGAGACCGGTCGCAACGAGTCGGAGCTCGTCGTCGGCATCCAGGTCGAACGTGCCCGCCATGACCGTCATCACCAGATGGGCGAACCGGTCGATGCCGGCGATGTAGGTGGAGTCCACCATCGGGCTGACGCCGAGCACCTCGAGCCAGCACACGCGCAGCACCCTCGGGTCGCCCACCGAGGAGTAGAACGCCTCGAGCGTCGCGCGCACGACCCGATCGAGCGACGCCGCCGTCGTGTCGCTGCGGCCACCAGCGGCTGCCAGGGCGACGAGGATCTCGTCGTGCATCGAGTCGGTGCAACGCTGGTACACGCCGGCGAGCAGCGCCTCGGTGTTGGCGAACGACTCGTAGAAGTACCGCTCGGTCAACCCGGCCTCGCGGCAGACGGCACGGACGCTCGTGGCCTGGTAGCCACGGGTTCCGAACAGCTCGAGGCCTGCGTCGAGGAAGCGATCACGGCGCTGGGCGGTTCGCACCTCTGCCGGCACCCCTCCATAGGAGCGGCCGGCACCGCGGGGGGCGGGTCCGTGGGCGGAGCGGGCGGGCACGTCGTGATTGTCGCCCATGGCGATGAACCACGACAGATCGTCCGCAGCGAGCACCGCAACGCGACACCGGTGTGACCGATGCGTGCTTGACCCGATCACCGACCGCCCAGAAACTGACAACACTCATTGCCAGATACCGCGGGCGATCGGGTTCCGCCGACCAGCGCCAGTCGAGGAGGACGCTGTGCACGTCCACGAGGTGATCGTCATCGGGAGCGGGTTCAGCGGCCAGAGCGCCGTGATCGGTCTGCAGAAGGCCGGCATCGAGGACTGGATCGTGCTGGAGCGGCGCAGCTTCCTCGGTGGGACGTGGTGCCAGAACACCTATCCGGGCGCCGCGGTCGACGTGCAGTCGCCGCTCTACTCGATCTCCTCCGAGCCGTACCCGTGGAGCCAGATGTTCGCCGAGCGCGACGAGCTCGAGCGATACACCAACTACGTCATCGACAAGCACCACATGCGGGACCGCACGGAGTTGGACGCCGACGTGTGCGCGCTCGACTGGGACGACGAGCAGCAGCACTGGGTGATCGCCACCCGCGACGGACGCACCTTCCGCGGGCAGTTCGTGATCCTCGGCCCCGGTCCGCTCAGCAACCCGAAGATCCCCGAGTTCGAGGGGCGGGACACCTTCGACGGCCGTTCGTTCCACAGCAACGCCTGGGATCACGACTACGACCTCGCCGGCAAGCGCGTGGCCGTCATCGGAAGCGGAGCCAGCGCGGCGCAGATCATCCCCGCCATCGCGGACCAGGTCGGCGAGCTGCACGTGTTCCAGCGCACCCCGCACTGGGTGCTCCCCCGACGGGACCGCAAGTTCTCGCGCCTCGAGCGAGCGTTGCTCGAGAACCGCTACGTGTACGGCGCGCTGCGCTCGGCGATCTACCTCGGGCTCGAGACGAGGGTGATCGGCTTCAAGTACTTCCCGGGCCTGCTCGACCTGGTCGCAAAGCGCCAGGCGCTCGCCCACATCACCCGCCAGATCCCCGACCCGGAGATCCGACGCAAGGTCACGCCGGACTACACGATCGGCTGCAAGCGGGTCATCGTCTCCTCCACGCTGTACCCGGCGCTGTGCCGTCCCAACGTCACGCTGCACGACGCGGGCGACGGCATCGACGAGATCGTCCCTGCCGGCATCGTCACCAAGCACGGCGACAAGGTCGAGCTCGATGCCATCGTGTACGCCACCGGCTACGACGCGACCGACGGCGCCACGACCTTCACCGTCACCGGTCGCGAGGGGACGCCCATCACCGATCTGTGGGCCGAGTTCCCTCGGGCCTACCTCGGGACCACCATGCCGAGGTTTCCCAACATGTTCCTGATGCTCGGCCCCAACACCGGCATCGGCCACACCTCCGCCCTGTTCATCATGGAGTCCCAGCTGCGCTACGCCCTCGACTGCATCCAGCGCACACGCAACAGCCACCACCGCGCGATCGAGCCGACCGCCGAGGCCGAGGACCGCTACACGGAGTGGGTGCACCGGGCGATGGAGCGCACGGTGTGGAAGTCCGGTGGCTGCAGCAGCTGGTACCAGAACAGCGCGTCCGGCAAGGTCATCGCGATGTACCCGGGGTTCTCGTTCAGCTACCGCTTCCGAGCCAGCCGCTTCCGGCCGCAGGACCACCGCCTGAGCTGATCAGACCTCGGCGAGGCCCCGAGCACGACGATCACCGCAGCACGACGATCACCGAAGAACGACCGGCAGGCGCTTGATGCCGTGCAGGAAGTTGGACCGCAGGCGCTCGACCGGACCGGCCAGCTCGATCGAGTCGTAGCGCTCCACCAGCATCTCCAGCAGCACCCTGATCTCGAGTCCGGCCGGCGAAGCCCCCAGGCAGAGCGCGGGCCGCCGCCGCCGAAGGCCACGTGGTCGTTCGGGGTCCGGCCGACGTCGAAACGGTCGGGATCGTCGAAGCGGGACCCGTCCCGGTTGGCCGACACGTACCACAGCGCCACGATGTCACCGGGCTCCATCGTGGCATCGGCGACCTGCATCCCCTCGACGACGTCGCGACGGAAGTACAGCAGCGGCGACGAGCAGCGGAGCACCTCCTCGACAGCTGAGGGGATGAGCGAGGGGGTCCTCCTCGAGTCGCCGCAGCAGCAGCCGACATAGGCCGCTTCGATCTCGGCGTCGTCGATCCCCGCGTCGGCGGGTGCACGTTCGCCGGCTTCGCGCCCCATGTCGGGGGAGTCCCGGTCCCGGGCACCGGGCTTGTCGAACTCCGTCATCCCGACGACGCTGCGTCGGGATGGCCTCAGCCGCCGAGGACCTCACGCAGCTGCGTGACGCGGTCGGCCACGATCGTGCAGCTGACCCAACGACCCACCTTCTCCTTGCTGATGAGTCCGGCATCGGCGAGCACGGTCAGGTGGTGCGACACCGTCGGCTGGCTCCGACCGACCGGCTCCT
>JAFDWA010000500.1 GCA_018268735.1 Actinomycetota bacterium
CTGCCGACAGCGCCGTGTCCGCCACCTCGCCCAGCAGAGCGATGCGGCCCGGCACGTGTCCGTTCACCGGAAGGTTGCAGCTCAGACCCGTCACTCCCGATGCCGCGACCTCGGCCAGGCGCTCTCCGACGGTGTCGGCATCACCGCAGATCAGCATCTGCCTGACCATCTCGATCACGCCGTCACCCCAACCCTTCGCGTCCGCCATCGCCTTGAGGTCACGGTCCAACTCGGCGGTTGTCGGAGCGATCGCGCAGCCCAGCAGCACGGTGACCGCGACCTCGGAGGGGTCGCGGCCCTCACGTTCGCAGTGCTCGGCCAGCACCTCGAGCTTGTGCGAGACGTCCAGGTCGCCACGCATGCCCATCAGGTTGGACTCATCCGCGTAGCGGGCCACGAGCCGGAGCGTCTTGCGCTCGCCGTTGCCGCCGATCATCACCGGGATCCGCGACAGCGGGGCGGGTGAGTTGATCGCATCGGTGACCGAGTAGTGCCCACCGGTGACGGTGGGACGCTCGCCGCGCAGCATCCCGAGGATGATGACGAGCGCCTCCTCCAGCTTCTCGAATCGATCGCTGAACGTCCCGAACTCGAAGCCGAGGGCATCGTGCTCCAGCTCGAACCAGCCGGCCCCGATGCCGAGCGTGGCCCGTCCGCCCGACACGTGGTCGAGGGCGGTGATCGTCTTGGCGAGCAGCGCCGGGTTCCGATAGCCGTTGCCGGTGACCAGGGCCGAGAGCCGGACCCGTTCGGTGTGCTGGGCCAGGGCCGCGAGCGTCGTGTAGCTCTCGAGCATCGGTTCGTCGGGTTCACCGATCCCGGGGAGCTGGTAGAAGTGATCCATCACCATGACCCGGTCGAACCCGGCGGCCTCGGCCTCGCGGGCCTGGACCACGACCGTCGGGAACAGGTCGGCGGGTGCCGTGTCCGGATAGGTGAAGTTGGGGATCTGGTAGCTCAGCCTGGACATCGGGCTCCTCCGTCGGATCGCACCCTGGAGTCTGGCGCGCGAGGCGGCCGAGCATGGGGCCGATCTGGTGTCGACATGGTCGTTCTGCGACGGATCACGTGACGACGGCACAGGAGCACCGAAGCACCACGTGCACCTCGGGTTCGTGTGGGAGGGGCGTCATGACCCATGGGTCCACGCGCGTGATCCCTGCCGTCACACCGACACGCGCCCGCGAACGCGGATCACCCTCGAGTGCCGAGCGCGCGTTCGAGTCCGTCTCGGGCCTGGGCGACGCACGCTGCCCATCGACGGTCGCCGAGTTCGTACGCCGCGGTGACGCCGTCGAAGGCGCTCGACGCGACCACGTCGGGCTCGAGTTCGGCCAGCACGTCGAGCGTGCCGAGCATGGCGCCGGGGTCGCCCTGCCCCAGCAGCACGACCCGCCACCGCCCGTCCCGATGGAAGATCGTGTCGCCGGTGAACAGATAGGTGGCACCGTCGGCTCCGGTGACCTGATAGCAGGTGCTGCCGGGGCTGTGCCCCGGGGCGGGGATGACCTCGACCCCGTTCGCGTCGATGTGGCGGTCGTGGAAGGTCACGTCCGGCGTCCGCACCCGCGCGACGTCGTCGGCCTCCACGGCGGAGGAGTGCAGCCGGGTGCCGAACCGCTTGGCGTGGGTGACGAGCATCGATCCCGTCTCGTCAACCGCGGTGGACGTGGGGCTGCAGCGCCCCCGGGGGGATGACGCCCATGCGGCCGTGCTGGTAGTCGTCGATCGCCTGGGCGAGCT
>JAFDWA010000501.1 GCA_018268735.1 Actinomycetota bacterium
GAGTCCGAGGCTGATCAGCGAGCAGAGGAAGCCGGCGAGGTTCGGCAGCCACCGCAGGATGGCCGCGCCCCATCCCGGCGTCTCGCCATCGACGAGGCGAACGACCTTGACCTTGACGAGCATGGCGCCGGGGGTCTGACCCCTCACCGCCACGAACGTCACGTGGTAGATGATCGGCACGAGGAGGGTGGCGGCATACGCGAACACCACGGCAGCCAGGGACGCACCGCTGAGGTCGGTGGTTCGGGAGCCGAACGCATCGACTCTGGTCGGCGCCGAGGACGCTGAGGCGACAACCGGAATCCAGCAGGCGATGACGGCGATGGCCAGGATCACCCCGTCGATCAGGTAGCCGGCGATGCGCTTGCCCGGCGATGCGAGGCTGGCGGTGACCGATGCCCCCTTCCCGTACTGGTAGGGCACGGCAGCGGGCTGGCCGACGCCGAACTGCGGGCCACCGAACTGCGGAGACCCGAACTGCGGAGAACCGTACGCTCCGGGCGGTGGCGGTCCCTGCGGCGGTCCCTGCGGCGGTCCCTGCGGCGGTCCCTGTGGCGGGGTCGTCGGAGCGGGCCGGCCCCACGGCGTCGGGGGCTCGCCGTCGCCGGGAGGGGGCGCGTTCCACTGGCTCATGGCCGGCGTCTTCCCCTGGTGCCCCTCACGCGGGTCACGGTAGCGGCGGAGCCCACGTTTCCGGCGGACCGAACGAGGAGCGAACGGAGAGCGACCCCGAGAAATGGGCGATCCTCGACGCAGCCCGACCCCGGTACGCTCGGCCACCATGCCTGACGCCCCCGATGTGCAGGCGACGCCGTCGCCGGAGCTGTTCGACAAGATCGTGAACCTCACGAAGCGCCGTGGCTTCGTGTACCCGTCTGCGGAGATCTACGGCGGATTCCGCTCGACCTACGACTACGGACCCATCGGCGTGCTCCTGTTGCGCAACGTGAAGGACGCCTGGTGGCGCTCCATGGTGCAGCTCCGCGGCGACGTCGTGGGTCTGGACGCGTCGATCCTGTCGCCGCCGCAGGTCTGGGAGGCCTCCGGTCACCTCGCCAACTTCACCGACCCGCTCGTCGACTGCACGAACTGCAACACGCGGTGGCGACTCGACAAGCTCGACGATCCCGACCAGTGCCCGAGCTGCGGCAAGCGGGGGACCTTCACCGAGCCACGCCAGTTCAACCTGATGTTCAAGACTCAGGCCGGCCCGGTCGAGGACGCCGCATCGGTCGCCTATCTGCGTCCCGAGACAGCGCAGGGCATGTTCATCAACTTCAAGAACGTCATCGACACGACCCGAGTGCGCCCCCCGTTCGGCATCGCCCAGATCGGGAAGTCGTTCCGCAACGAGATCACTCCTGGGCAGTTCGTGTTCCGCACCCGCGAGTTCGAGCAGATGGAGATGGAGTTCTTCGTGCCGCCCGCGGACGCCGAGCGTTGGTACGAGTACTGGTGCGACGAGCGGTACCGGTGGTACCTCGACCACGGCATGCCGACAGATCGACTCCGGGTCCGGGCCCACGACGCGGACGAGCTGTCGCACTACTCGTCGGGCACCTCGGATGTGGAGTTCCTGTTCCCGTGGGGGTGGGACGAGCTCGAAGGCATCGCGAACCGCGGCGACTACGACCTGACGCAGCACGCGACGCACTCCGGTGAGCGGCTCGAGTGGTACGACCAGGCGGCCGACGAGCGATGGACACCTCATGTGATCGAGCCGGCCGCGGGCGCGACCCG
>JAFDWA010000502.1 GCA_018268735.1 Actinomycetota bacterium
GCCTACGTGCTGGTGCTCGCGATCGCGGGGTCGCTGCTGGTGCGGGTGGGTCGCCTGCCGACGTTCTTCGATCGGAGGGCTCGCCGGCGAGCGACCGCCTGACGTGCTGGCCGCATCGGTTACCGGCCGGTAGCTTTCGCCGCCATGCAGGAGATCCTCGACGCCATCCAGTCCGACGCTCCCGGCGACGAGATCGCCAACCTCCACATCCCCGAGTCGACGCGTGCCGCTCACGTGCTGCGTGCCGAGGCCGACATGTGGGAGGGCGTGGACTCCTGGGACAAGGATCCCCGCCGCAGCCTCCACGTCGGAGAGCTTCCTCTGCCGGAGCTGGCGCCCGACGAGGCCGTGATCGCGGTGATGGCGAGCGCCATCAACTTCAACACGGTGTGGACCTCGATCTTCGAGCCGCTGCCGACCTTCGGGTTCCTCGACCGCCTCGGCCGCGAGTCGGTCTGGGGGGCTCGGCACGCGCAGGACTTCCACATCGTCGGCTCCGACGCCTCCGGCGTCGTGCTCCGCGTCGGCTCCGCGGTGCGCAACTGGCATCCAGGTGACCGGGTCACCGTGCACTGCAACCACGTCGACGACCAGGACCCCTCAGCGCACAACGACTCGATGCTCGCCGCGAACCAGCGCATCTGGGGCTTCGAGACGAACTACGGCGGACTTGCGGACCTCTCGATCGTCAAGGCCAACCAGCTCATGCCGAAGCCGTCACACCTCTCTTGGGAGGAGTCCGCTGTCAACGCGCTGTGCGCGTCGACGAGCTACCGGATGCTCGTCGGGGAGCACGCAGCGCGGATGAAGCAGGGCGACAACGTGTTCATCTGGGGGGCGACGGGCGGCATCGGCGCGTACGCCACGCAGCTCGTGCTCAACGGCGGCGGCACCCCGATCGGTGTCGTGTCCTCGGAGTCCCGGGTCAAGCTGCTGAACGCGATGGGCTGCGACGCCGTCATCGACCGCAAGGCCGAGGGCTACAGGTTCTGGTCCGACGAGGTCACCCAGGACGAGTCCGAGTGGCGTCGTCTCGGCAAGAAGGTGCGCGAGCTCGTCGGTGAGGACCCCGACATCGTCTTCGAGCACCCGGGACGCTCCACGATGGGCGCTTCGGTGTTCATCACCAAGCGGGCCGGCACGATCGTGACGTGCGCGGCGACCTCCGGCTACATGATCGAGTACGACAACCGCCATCTGTGGATGAAGCTCAAGAAGATCGTCTCGTCGCACTTCGCGAACTACCAGGAGGCGTGGGAGATGAACCGCCTCATCGACAAGGGTCGCATCCACCCCGTGATGAGCGAGGTGTTCCCGCTGGAGCAGGTCGGCGACGCGGCGCTCAAGGTCCACCACAACGAGGGCGAGGGCAAGATCGGCGTGCTGTGCCTCGCACCCGAGCCCGGGCTCGGCATCACCGATCCGGCCAAGCGTGAAGCCATCGGCGAGGACCGCATCACCCTGTACCAGCGCCATGCCCGTGGCGAGCTCTGACGGAGCCGACGAGAGGAGACCGACATGACGGAGAACCCCGATGCCACCTCCGGGCTGCTGACCGAGATCGACCACATCGCCATCGCGGTGCGTGATCTCGACGCTGCCGTCGACTTCTACCAGCGGGCCTTCGGCGCGACGGTCGCGCACCGCGAGGTCGTCGACTCCGACGGCGTCGAGGAGGCGCTCGTCAAGGTCGCCGACAGCTACATCCAGCTGACCGCTGCGACCCGGCCCGACTCGCC
>JAFDWA010000503.1 GCA_018268735.1 Actinomycetota bacterium
GCTCCATCCTCGCTTCCAAGGTCTGGAGCCTCCAACGAACCCAGGGCGGTTCAAGATCCAGGAGCGCCGATTGTGCAGCGCTCATGGCGTCTGCGTTGCGGGGATTGACCTTGCCCGCGATGAACGCGACCCGCTCGAAGCTGACCTCACCCCGCAGTGCAGCGGCCTGCAACACATCCAAGTCCACACGCAGCTTCTTGCCGACCTTCACCTCACGCGCCACAGCAGCCCTTGAACGGCCGTGACGACGTTCGAACCACGGAGCCGTGCCGGTCCCGTACCGGAGATCACACAACGCCCGAGAATCGATCTCAGCAGCTACACCAGCAGCGAACGCGTCCAACGACCGGCGGACCACTTCGATGTCGTCGTACACACCCAAGCACTCGTCATCCGACAAGCCCTTCACCCCTGTTGCCGACAACACCCGCAACACCGACACCGCGTCACGAGAACAGACCGTCGACGCCACCCGCACCCCCGACGGCTCGAACCCCACGAACCCCGGACCCACCACCCGACCCACAGGCTCCCGAACCTGAACCTCCCCATCGATCGAACTCATGTTCGGCACCATACGAAGGGGGTGTGACAGTCAGCCGAGCAACGCCGATGGAACCGCTCAGAAGCGGTGCGACGAGCGCGGGAACCGGGGCAGCAGGGCCCGCGCTGACCGGGTTCTCATGCAGCCCGACCACACCCCCAGCCCATAGGCCATGTCGTCGAGCACGCCCATGCCCGCCACCGCTGCCAGCGATCCGATGCCGAGCGAGGGATCCTGGCGTCGGGCATCGACGGCGACCTGCGCCGCTGTCACCGCAACGGAGGCCGCCAGGATCCTTCGAGCACGAGATGACCCGGTCGACATGACGACCAGCGCCGGCCACCACACCCGAACTGCTGCTCGTGCCAGTTGCGCTCCGGCGGATCCGTGGCCGCTGACGGCGAGCCGGAGCGCCTCGCCTCGGGGGATGTCGACGAGACGGCGTGGGAGGAGCGCCGCACTGGCACCCAGGATGCCGAGACCGATGACCGGGTGGCCGACCGCGACCGCCGTCCAACCCGCGGCGCTCCACGGCGAGCAGCGGACGGGCGCCACCTGCCCGGGGTGACGGATCTCCAGCGGCGCGGCCGACGTGCCGTAGTCGAACCGCTGACGGATCCAGCCGAGCACTCCGGGACGGGCCGGGTGCTCGAAGGTGACCGTCGGTTCGAAGCGGACCCGGTGCCCCGAAGCGACGAGTTGCCAGATCAGGTCGACGTCCTCGCCGACGCGGAGGTCGCGGTCGAACCCTCCGACGGCCCGGTAGCGGTCGGTTCGCAGCAGCAGTGCCGCGGCGGGAACATAGGAGACACGGGTGCCGGGGCTGACCCGAGCAGGATCGGCTCCGAGGTCGAGTGGGGATCGCAACGCCTCGTAGCGCTGGAGCAGTCGCGGTCCGATCGGGGTGCGGATCCGCGGGGCGACCGCCGCGGTGCGCTCGTCGGAGAGCAGGCGCAGCGGGGCGTCCCACCACCGTCCGGCACCTTCCGAAACCTCGCAGTCGCTGTCGATCACAGCCACGACCGGCGTGGTGACCGCAGCGATCCCGTCGTCCCGCGCCGCTGCCGGTCCACCGGGTCGGTCCCGGCGAAGGTAGGTGGCACCGTGCTCCTCGGCGACCCCACGGTGGGCAGCGCCGTCGGCGCTGGCGTCGTCGACGACGACCAGACCGGCGCCGGCGCAACGGAACGG
>JAFDWA010000504.1 GCA_018268735.1 Actinomycetota bacterium
TCGCTCACCGCAGTCCTCGACGGGGAGCAGCGACGAGGGGGCCGAACCCCGCCCGTGCACGTAGAGGGGCCCGACCCGGCGCGCTTCGGACCGTGCGCCGAGGCATCGGTGCACCTCTCGACCGTCGTGCCAGCAGCACGGATCCCGTTCGTCGGAGCCTTCCGGTCCACGACCGTCGAGGTGACACAGACCGACCTCGTCGACCCGCACCGCGAGATCGACTCCGGCAGTGCCTACGACGCGGAGGCGACCCCCTGTGGCCGCTGATCGGTGCAGGAGGACCGAGCGAGCCACGTCGCTCGTGCTGGTTCCGGCGATGGCGCTCGTCCTCGTCGTGCTCGGCGCGATCGCGCTCGACCTCACCGCCGTCGCGGGCGCGCAGCGCAGCGCTGAGCGCGTCCTCGCAGCAGCGGTCGACGACGCCGCAGGGATGATCGACAGCAGAGCCCACCAGATCGACGGCACGGTGCGAATCGACACCGCACGCGCCGAGCGCTACGTCGTGGCTCGCATCGACGCGGCTCGGCTTCCGGGTCGAGTCGTCGAGGTACGTGTCGCGGTGACCGACACCGTCGTCGAGGCCACCGTCCGGGTGCAGACCCCGCACATCTTCCTCCGAGCCGTTCCCGGGATGTCGGGGCGGGCGCTGTCGAGCCCGATCCACATCCAGGCCCGGCTGCGCGGCTGACACGGACCGGAGGTACCCGTGGACGATCTCGCAACCCTGGAGCCAGATGCCCTCGCCGATGAGCTCGGGCCCTCGACACCGACGCAGCGAAGCCGTTGGAGCGACATCCGACGCGTCCACGGCGACGCAGGGATGCTCGTCGTCAAGCACGCTCGATCGGACGGTCGCGCTGGTCTGCGTCGCGAAGCAGAGGTCCTCGACGCCGTCGGCGGCTCGATGCTCGTGCGATTCGTGGAGCTGCGCGACCTGCCCGACACGACTGAGCTGGTGCTCCGCGACACCGGGGGCCCATCGCTCGCATCGATGCTGCGCGACCCGGCGACGAAACCTGTCGACGCACTCACGCACCTCGCCGAGACCTGCGAGACCGTCGCTCGACTGCACGCGGCCGGCTGGTCCCACGGCCGTCTCGGCCCCGATCACGTGCTGATGTCCGCCAGGGGTCGGATCCGGCTGTGCTCGCTCCGGGCGGCGATGCCGATCGACGTCGACCCGACCGTGGCACGCGACGACCGCGCGGCGCTGCTGAGGATGGTCGACGACTGGGTCGCGTCGGCTTCGACGCACGGATCGGCGAGGCGTCCAGCGTCCCGGTTCGCAGCGGGACGCGTCGCACGCTGCACCCGTCGGCTCGCCGACGCCCCCGACCCGATCGTGCTCGCCCGCATCCTGCGACGGTGCAGCCGACCCCTGGGGCCTCGTCCCCGTGTCGCCGCCGCGGTCGCTGCCATCGCCGCGGCCACCGTCGGGATCTCGCTGCTGGCCGTGACGAGGTCCCCGCCCAGCAGCGCCGAGCGGGCCACGACGGCTCGCGCCACCACACGACCGGCCACCACACGACCGGCCTCCACACCAAGCACGACCACACGACCGACGACGGCGCCCGAGGCGAGCGCCGGACGGAGCTCACCGACCCCGTTGACGACAGCTCCGCCATCGAACGACGCACCCTCTCCAGCGGCGTGTGCGGACCCGGGATCGCCGAGCGACTCCGCCGCTCTTGCCGCAGCAGTCGACGTCGACGGCGACGGATGCGCCGAGGTGGTC
>JAFDWA010000505.1 GCA_018268735.1 Actinomycetota bacterium
GAGCCGACGAGTCGGGCGATCCCTACCGCGCGACGAAGTACTTGGCCCTGGGGTGATGGCAGATCAGCGCAGAGGTGGTCTGCTCCGGGTGGTACTGGAAGCCGGTGTCCTCGTCGCAGGTGACGCCGATGCGTGACGCGTCGAGGAGCTCGGCGACCTTCTCGTTGTCGGCGAGGTCCGGACACGCCGGATAGCCCCACGAGTAGCGACCGCTGCGGTATCGCTGGCGGAACAGGCCGTTCAACGCACCGCTGTCGGGTGCGGCCGCGTCGGCGCCG
This sequence comes from Actinomycetota bacterium, assembly GCA_018268735.1. Taxonomy (GTDB): domain Bacteria; phylum Actinomycetota; class Acidimicrobiia; order Acidimicrobiales; family Microtrichaceae; genus Dermatobacter. Next base: position 279 of record JAFDWA010000505.1, read on the forward strand.
GTGGGATCCTGGTCGGCGAAGCCCCACTCGGTCCGGATCCGGCGGTGCCAGAACTCGGCGAGCGCCTCGGCCATCTCGACGCCGAGCCCGTGCAGGAACAGGTAGTCCTGGTACTTGTCCGCTGCGAACAGCTCGGCGGTGCGCTCCGACACCGCCGCGCCCATCGAGACGATCTGGAACGCCGCGTAGTCGAGTTCGCCCTCGTTGCCGTCGGCATCGGTCGCCGAGCGGAAGAAGTCCGCGATGCACAGGAAGGGCTCCTTGCGCTGACGGGGGAACCCGAACCGCATCCGCTCCGAGCTGCGTGACTCGTCGGTCCAGATGACCAGGTCGTCGCCGTCCGCGTTGGCCGGGAAGAACCCGTACACCACCTGCGGGACCAGCAGGCCTTCGGCCTTCGCCGCGGCGACCTGCTCGCGGAACATCGGACGGAGGCGCTCCTTGAACTCGTCGTCGGTCTCGGTCGACCCGTCGGGCTTCGTCTCGGGTCGGAACCCCCACTGGTTGCGGTACAGGCCGGTGAGGTTCACGAACCCGGCGATGTCGTCGACCGGGATCCCCTTGATGACCTTCGTGCCCGTGAACGGCGGGACGAACAGCTCGTTGTCGGTCACGACCTCCGGTGACCGAGCGGGCAGCTCGACGTCGGGATCATCCGTGTCGTCCCGGTGCACCGCCCGCGACGGGATGTCGCGGCCGCCCGGTTCGCGTCCCCATGCCGGGTCGTCCTCGCCGCCGCGCCGGATGTCGCCGAGGCGGTCCATGACGTGGAGGCCCTCGAACGCGTCCTTGCCGTAGAACAGGCGGCCCTCGTACACCTCGCGCAGGTCACGCTCCACGTAGGTGCGGGTGAGCGCGGCGCCGCCGAGCAGGACCGGGAGCTCGCTGAGACCCCGTTCGTTCAGCTCCTCGAGGTTGTCGCGCATGATCAGCGTCGACTTCACGAGCAGCCCGGACATGCCGATCGCGTGCGCTCCGACCTCGAGCGCGGTGTCGATCATCTCGGTGATCGACACCTTGATGCCGAGGTTGTGCACCTCGTAGCCGTTGTTGGTGAGGATGATGTCGACCAGGTTCTTGCCGATGTCGTGGACATCGCCCTTCACGGTGCCGAGCACGATCCGGCCCTTGCCGGCGTCGTCGTCGGCCTTCTCCATGAACTGCTCGAGGTGCGCGACCGACATCTTCATGGTCTCCGCCGACTGCAGGACGAAGGGCAGCTGCATCTCTCCGGCGCCGAACAGCTCGCCGACCACCTTCATGCCGGAGAGCAGAACGTCGTTGATGATGGACAGAGCGGACATCCCACCCGCAAGCGCCTCGTCGAGGTCCTCGATCAGTCCTTCGCGGTCGCCGTCGATGATCCGCTGGCTGAGGCGTTGATCCACCGGCCAGCCGGAGCGGTCCTCCTTGACGACCTCGGCGACCTGGACGTCGGAGAACACCTCGAGGAGCTT
>JAFDWA010000506.1 GCA_018268735.1 Actinomycetota bacterium
GGAGATCCTCGTCGAGACCCGACCCGACCTCATCGAGCAGATGCACGCCGAGTACCTCGAGGCCGGCGCCGACGTCATCGAGACCGACACGTTCGGCGGGATGCGGGCGACGCTCGGCGAGTACGGCCTCGCCGAGCGCACCGTCGAGCTCAACCGGATGGCCGCGGAGCTCGCACGACGCGTCGCCGACCGCTACTCGACGACTGACAGGCCACGCTTCGTCGCCGGCTCCATCGGACCCGGCACCCGGTTCGCGTCACTCGGCCAGGTCCGCTACGCGGAGCTGCGCGACCAGGTCGCCGAACAGGCTCGCGGCCTGCTCGAGGGAGGCGTCGACCTGCTGCTGCTCGAGACGCAGTTCGACCTGCTCGGCATCAAGGCCGGCATGAACGGCTGCCGCTCAGCGATGGCCGAGGTGGGCAGGGTCGTGCCGATCCAGGTGCAGGTGACGATCGAGCTGACCGGACGGATGCTGCCTGGCACCGAGATCGGCGCTGCGCTCGTGGCGCTCGACGCCATGCGCCCCGACGTGATCGGCATCAACTGCGCCACCGGCCCCGAGGAGATGGGCGAGCACATCCGCCACCTCAGCCAGCACTCGCGGATCCCGATCTCGGTGCTGCCCAACGCCGGGCTGCCGTCGGTCGTCGACGGCCACATGCACTACGACCTGACCGCCGAGGACTTCGTCACCCACCAGCGCCGCTTCGTCGAGGAGTTCGGCGTCAACGTGGTCGGCGGCTGCTGCGGCACCACGCCCGAGTACATCCGCCAGCTCGTCGACGCCGTCGCCCAGGCGACGCCCGCACAGCGCCACCCGCGCTTCGAGCACGGCCTGTCGTCGATCTACTCCCCGGTCACCCTCGGCAGCACGTCGGATGACGACGGTGGCTCCGCGTCGACCAACCTGATCCTCATCGGTGAGCGCACCAACGCGAACGGCTCCAAGAAGTTCCGCGAGGCGATGCTCGACGGGGACTGGGACACCTGCGTCCAGATGGCCAAGGACCAGGTCCGCGAGGGCTCGGCGGTGCTCGACGTGTGCGTCGACTACGTCGGTCGCGACGGCACCCTGGACATGGACGAGGTCGCTCAGCGCTTCGCGACGCAGTCCTCGGTGCCGCTGGTGTTGGACTCGACCGAGCCGCCGGTGATCGAAGCCGGCCTCCAGTGGGTCGGCGGTCGGGCCATGCTCAACTCCGCCAACCTCGAGGACGGTGAAGGCGAAGGGTCGCGCTTCGACCGGGTGATGCGCCTCGCACGGACCTACGGCGCAGCGGTGATCTGCCTGCTGATCGACGAGGAGGGACAGGCCCGCGACGTCGAGTGGAAGATGCGGGTCGCACATCGCATCCACGACCTCGCCGTCGAGCGCTACGGCCTCGAACCGCAGGACCTCGTGTTCGACGCTCTGACGTTCCCGCTGTCGACCGGCGACGACGACCTCCGCGGCGACGCCGCCGCGACGATCGAAGCGATCCGCCGAATCAAGGAGGAGCTGCCCGGCGTCAACACCACCCTCGGGCTCTCCAACGTCAGCTTCGGGCTCTCCCCCGCAGCACGCCACGTCCTCAACAGCGTGTTCCTGCACGAGTGCGTCCAAGCGGGGCTCGACTCGGCGATCGTGCACGCCTCGAAGATCCTGCCGCTTGCGCGCATCCCCGAGGATCAGCGCGACGTCTGCCTCGACCTCGTGTGGGACCGCCGCGGCACCGCCGGACTGCTCGCC
>JAFDWA010000507.1 GCA_018268735.1 Actinomycetota bacterium
TCCGGTGGAGCTTCTGGCGGGAGCCGGACCGTGCGCCTCGTCACCTACGACGGCTACGCCCTGCCGAAGGATGCTGCGGCTGCGTTCACCAAGGAGACCGGTGCCCGCATCGAGGTCGTCGCGAACGGCGACGCAGGAACGATGCTGACCCGTGCGCTGCTCGCCGCGGGAGCTCCCGAGGGCGACGTGCTGTTCGGCGTCGACAACACGCTCGCGACCCGGGCCGCGACCGGCGGCCTGCTCGAGGCGTTCACCCCGAAGGGCATCGGCAGCGTCGAGCAGTCGGCCCGGCTCCCGGGAGCGATGGGCAAGGTGCTCACGCCGATCGACCGCGGCGACGTGTGCATCAACGTCGATGCGTCGTGGTTCGCCGCGCATGCCACGCCGCCGCCGACGAGCCTGGAGCAGCTCACCCAGCCCGCGTACCGGGACCTCCTCGTCGTGCCCAGCCCCGTCACCTCCTCGCCGGGGCTCGCGTTCCTGATCGGGACGATCCAGGCCCATGGTGACCGGTGGCCCGACTACTGGAAGGCCCTGAAGGACAACGGGGTCCGTGTGCGTCCGAGCTGGGACGACGCATACAACACCGACTACACGGTCTCCGGCGGTGACCGACCGCTCGTCGTGTCCTACGCGTCCTCGCCGCCGGCGGAGGTGCTCGGCAGCGAAGGGAAACGGACCGAACCGGTGTCGACGATCATGGCCGACTCGTGCGTCTCCCAGGTCGAGTACGCCGGCGTCCTCGCCGGAGCCGAGCACCCCGACATCGCCCGACGGCTCGTCGAGTTCATGCTCACGCCCACGTGGCAGGAGGCGTTGCCGCTGTCGAACTACGTGCTGCCGATCGTCGCCGGCACGGCGTTGCCGCCCGAGTTCCAGAAGTGGGCGGTCGTCCCGGCGACGCCACGGGCGATCGATCCGGTCGAGATCGGGCGCAACCGGGACCGCTGGATCGAGCAGTGGCGATCGATCATGGAATGAGCGGCGAGCTCGATCGGCGCCGTCCGCGCCGTGGGCGGCGGTCGTCACGCGTCGATGGCGGGACCACCGGTCGGATCGCCGTTGCGGTGGTCGCCGCTGCGGTGGCGGTGCCGACGCTCGCCGTGCTCGCCCGCGCGGTCCGACCGGACGGCATCTGGGGCCTCGACGCGTTCGGGCGGATCCTCGGGTCGTCCCGGACATGGCGCCTCCTGGCCGTCACCGTCGGGCAGGCAGCGGTGTCCACGTCGCTGACCGCTGCGGTCGGGCTGCCGCTCGCGTGGGTGCTGTCGCGGTACCGATTCCCCGGCCGTGGCGTCCTGCGGACCGTCGCGATGGTTCCGTTCGTGCTGCCGTCGGTCGTGTTGGGCGCGGCGATCGCGTCGGTGCTCGGCCCGGCCGGTCTGGTCGACCTCCGCGGCACCTGGTGGCCGGTGTTCGCCGCCCACGTCTGCTTCAACGTCGCGGTGTTCGTCAGGATCGTCGGCGCTGCGCTCGACGGGATCGACCCGTCGCTCGAGGACACCGCCCGGACCCTCGGCGCCACCCCGGCAGGTGCGGCGTGGCGGGTGCTGGTGCCGGCGGTGCGATCCTCGGCGTGGGCCGCGGCGGTGATCGTGTTCCTGTTCTGCCTCACCAGCTTCGGGGTGATCGTGATCCTCGGCGGCGGTGCGGTCTCGACGATCGAGGTGGAGATCTGGGTGCGCGCCACCCGCCAGTTCGACCTGTCCGGCGCAGCGGTGCTC
>JAFDWA010000508.1 GCA_018268735.1 Actinomycetota bacterium
GACACCACGGGCCGGCCCAAGAGGGTCAAGGTGCCCCTGCGCGGCGTCCCCCTCGGCACCCCCGATCCGCTGTTCGTCCTGGTCGCGGGGCTCTTCGGTGCGAACCCCGACACCGTGTACCTGTCGCCCGCACCCCTGTACCACGCCGCACCCCTTCGGTTCTCGCTGCAGGTGCAACGTGCCGGCGGAACGGTCGTGGTGATGGAGCACTTCGATCCCGAGCAGGCACTTGCGCTGATCGAGTCGCAGCGGGTGACCTTCGGGCAGTTCGTCCCGACGATGTTCGTGCGGATGCTGAAGCTCCCCGTCGAGGTCCGCTCGCGCTACGACGTGTCGTCCATCCAGGTCGCCGTCCACGCCGCGGCGCCGTGTCCGGTCGAGGTCAAGCGCCAGATGATCGACTGGTGGGGGCCGGTGCTGCACGAGTACTACGCCGGGACCGAGGGCAACGGGTTCGTCTACACGGGGTCGGAGGACTGGCTCGCCCATCCGGGGACGGTCGGCCGTGCGATCTCCGGCGTCCTGCACATCGTCGACGACGACGGACGTGAGGTCCCGGCCGGTGAGACCGGCACCGTCTACTTCGAGTCCGAGGCCGAGTTCAGCTACCACAACGACCCGGAGAAGACCGCGCAGTCGTACCTGCGCGACGGCTGGTCGACCCTCGGCGACGTCGGCTACCTCGACGATGACGGGTTCCTGTACCTCACCGACCGCAAGGCCTACATGATCATCACCGGTGGGGTGAACGTGTACCCGCAGGAGGCCGAGAACCTCCTCACGATGCACCACGCGGTGCACGACGTCGCGGTGTTCGGCGTCCCCGACGACGACTTCGGCGAAGCAGTCAAGGCGGTCGTGCAGCCCTCGGAGATGCCGGGCGACGAGGCGCAGGCCGCAGCGCTCGAGGCGGAGCTCATCGCGTTCTGCCGGGAGCACCTGGCCGACGTCAAGTGCCCCCGCAGCATCGACTTCCGCGACGAGCTGCCCCGCCATCCGACCGGGAAGCTCTACAAGCGCGTCCTCAAGGACGAGTACTGGGCGGCGGCCGGCCGATCGATCTGAGCATGTGCACCCGGATGCTCTCCGAGGTGCACGGTGGTGGACGGCGGTGCGACGGTTCCGCGTCGGCGTGTCGCTAGCCTCGGACGGTGCCCGCGTTCCCCTTCCTCGACGCGCCCCCGCTCGCGTTCGCGCACCGGGGTGGCGAGGAGGCGGCGCCGGAGAACACCGTGCGAGCGTTCGGGGCGGCGGTGTCGCTCGGCTACCGCTACCTGGAGACCGACGTCCACGTGAGCGCGGACGGGGGGCTGCTCGCGTTCCACGACGACCGGCTGGACCGCGTGACCGACGCCGAGGGGTCGGTCGAGGAGCTCACGACCGCGGACCTCGAAGGTGTGCGGATCGCCGGCACCGATCCCATCCCGACGCTCGACGAGCTGCTCGAGACGTTCCCCGACGTGCACTGGAACATCGACGCCAAGTCCGACCGCTCCCTCATCGCACTCGGCGCCGCGATCCGCCGCCACGGGGCCATCCGTCGGGTCAACGTGGCCGCGTTCAGCGACGAGCGCCTGCGACGGATGCGATCGTTGCTGGGCCCGGAGCTCTGCACTGCTGCGGGTCCGAGGGAGATCGCTGCGCTCGTCGCCTCGGCACGGCTCCCAGCGCTGCGCTCCCGGCGGCACCGGGCTCCGTTCGGGTGCGTGCAGGTGCCCGTCTCC
>JAFDWA010000509.1 GCA_018268735.1 Actinomycetota bacterium
GGATTCGCCCCCTACCGATCCACGAACGTGTCCATCGAGCCGCTCCGATCCGGCGGCGGCAACACCCTCGCCGCCAAGTTGGGTCTACTCCTGCACGTCCTGCCATGGGCGATCACCACCCGGCGGGTCGCCCGACGCGTCGACGCGGTGCACCTGCGCTGCCCCTGCAACATCGCACTCGTCGCGCTCTTCTCCACGTGGAAGGCCGGGTGCCTCCGCTACGCGATGTACGCCGGGGTGTGGCACGACTACGCGGGTGAGCCGAGGTTCTTCCGCCTCCAGAGGAAGCTGCTCGCCACCCGGTGGTTCGCTGGGCCGGTCAGCGTGTACGCAGATCGTGACCCGTCACGTCCGCACCTCGAGCCGTTCTTCAGCCCGTCGTACTCGGGTGCCGACCTCGACGCGGCGACCCCGGGCGTCGAGCAGAAGCTCGCCCGCATCCGCGACGCGTCCTGGGAGGGACCGTGGCGCTTGGTCACCGTCGGGCGGCTGACGGAGAACAAGAACCAGCAGACGATCGTGCGTGCCATGGCGCGGGTCGCCGACAAGGGGATCGACGCAACCCTCGACATCTACGGTGACGGTCCTCTGCGCAGCCGCCTCGAGTCGCTCGCCGCCGAGCTGGGCATCGGGGACCTCGTCACCTTCCGCGGCTCGGTCGACCACGGTGAGGTCATGGCAGCGTTCGGTCGAGCTGACCTCAACCTGCTGTCGACCCGCCAGGAGGGGTTCGGCAAGGTGCTGCTCGAGGGGATGGTCCACGGCGTCGTGCCCATCTTCGGCGAGAGCCCCGTCGCCGGTGAGATCTCCGGCCACGGTCGTCGCGGCACCGTCGTGCCGCCGGACGACGACGAGCGAATGGCGCAGGCCATCATCGATCTCACCCAGGACAGGGAGACCTGGGAGTCCATGGTGCTCGACGCGCGAAGGTACGCCTCGACGATGACGCTCGAGTCGTTCCAGCAACGCGTCATCGACATGCTCCAACGGCAGTGGGGAATCGAGCTCGCTCCTTCCCACCTGGCCCCCCACGTGGAGCCCACGGACGGCGAGGATGGCGGGGAACCCGCGCGATGACCCGACGTCGAGGACCGGTCGACGTCACGCTGGTGACGCAGTACTACCCGCCGGAGCGTGGTGCCGCCCAGGTCCGCCTCGGCTCGATCGTCGCCGAACTGGTGCGGCGCGGTCTGCTCGTCGAGGTGGTGACGGCGTTGCCGAACTACCCGACCGGCCGCATCTTCGACGGGTGGTCGCGGTCGCCGTTGCAGGTCAGCGACGAACGCGCAGAGCGACTCCGTCGAGTCTGGGTGTACGCAGCGATGGGCAGCGGGATCCGTCGGATGGTCAACTACGCGTCCTTCGGCCTGATGTCGGTGCTGGGTCTGGCGACCTGCGCCGGGTCGCCGTGGCTCGTGGTCGAGTACCCGACGCTCTTCGGCGCTGTGCCGGCGGTGGTGGCCGGCCGGATTCGACGACAGGTCGTCGTGGTCCTCGTCGCCGACCTGTGGGTCGATTCGATCGTGCAGATCGGCACGCTGCGCGACGGGCCGGTGATCGACCTGCTCCGCCGCGTCGAGCGATGGATGCTCCGCCGAGCCGACGTCGTGACAGCGGTGACCGACGGCGTCCGCAGCGCGCTGCTGGAGAAGGGCGTCGACGAACGACGCCTCGCCTGGCTGCCCAACGGCGCCGACACCGACCTGTTCCACCC
>JAFDWA010000050.1 GCA_018268735.1 Actinomycetota bacterium
GCGCTGTCGCTCGTCGAGGAGGATCGCCCGGTCGTCGTGTCGAGGACCTACTCCAAGACCTGGTCCGCGGCCGCGCTCCGGCTCGGCTACCTGATCGGCCCGACGTGGGTGGTCGACGACCTGCAGAAGGTGGCGCTGCCGTACCACCTCGATTCGATGACGCAGCTCGCCGGCGTGCTGGCGCTCGACCACCTCGCCGACATGCAGCGCCGCGTGGCTCGCCTCGTCGAGGAGCGTGGTCGGGTCGAGGCGGCGCTCGGCGGACTGCCCGTCGACGTGTGGCCGAGCGCGGCGAACTTCATCCTGCTCCGGCCACGCGATCGTGACGGTAGCGAGGTCTGGCAGGACCTCCTCGACCGCTCGGTGCTCGTGCGCAACTGCTCGTCGTGGCCAGGGCTCGAGGGGTGCCTGCGCGTCACGCTCGGCACGCCGGAGGAGGACGACGAGCTCCTCGAGGCGCTCGCCGACGTGCTCGACCGGCGCTGAGGTGCACCTCGACGAGCTCGTGACGGTGCGCCGAGCGTGGCGCGCACGTCACGAGGATGTGGGTTCGGCGTTCCGGCGTTGGGGGTCGGACGCGCGATCCTTGACGCCGTGAGCCCGACCACGCCCCCCACCCGCTCCGCCGGCGACGAGCGCGTGACGAAGGAGACCCGGATCTCCGTCACCCTCGACGTCGACGGCGACGGCACCACCGACTGCCGGACGGGTCTGCCGTTCTTCGATCACATGCTCGACCAGATCGGCCGTCACGGCGGCTTGGACCTCACGCTGCACGCGGAGGGCGACGTCGACGTCGACGCGCACCACACGGTCGAGGACTCAGGCATCCTCCTCGGCGAGGTGCTGCGTCGGGCCCTCGGCGACAAGCGGGGGGTGAGGCGCTTCGCCTCGATCCGGGTGCCGCTCGACGAGGCGGTCGTGGAGGCGGTGCTCGACCTGTCGGGCCGCCCGTACCTCCACTACGAGATCGACATCCCCGGCGAGAAGATCCTCGGCGACCCGCCGTTCGATCCGCAGCTGATGGAGGAGTTCTGGCGGGCGTTCGTGATGTCGTCGGGCATCACGCTGCACCTGACGCTCGTGCGTGGCCGCAACACCCACCACATCATCGAGGCGTCGGTCAAGGCAGCCGCGCGAGCGCTGCGCGACGCCGTGCGCGTCGAGGGCACGGCGTTGCCGTCGACGAAGGGGACGCTGTGAGCGCACCTGTCGACGGACCGATGATCGCGGTGCTCGACTACGGGATCGGCAACCTGCGCTCGGCGGAGAAGGCCCTCGCGCACGTCGGAGCGAACGCTGTGCTGACCGCGGATCCCGATGTCGTGGCGGCCGCCGACGGCGTGGTCCTGCCCGGTGTCGGCGCGTTCGGACGTTGCCGTGAAGCGCTCACCGAGACCGGACTCGACGACGTCGCGCTCGATGCCGTCGCGTCGGGCCGACCGTTCCTCGGGATCTGCGTCGGCATGCAGCTGCTCTACGAAGGCTCGGAGGAGGCACCGGGCATCAGCGGTCTCGGCGTCCTGGCCGGCGACGTCCGGCGACTGCCACCGGGGGTGAAGCACCCGCAGATGCAGTGGAACCGGCTCGAACCGCTGACCGAGTCGCCGTTGCTCGACGGCCTCGGTGAGCGGCCCTGGATGTACTTCGTGCACTCCTACGCTCCGGAGGCGACCGGTGACGTGATCGCGACCTGCGACTACGGGGGGCAGGTCACCGCCGCTGCGCAGCGTGAGATGGTCATGGCGACGCAGTTCCACCCCGAGAAGTCCGGCGGCCCGGGCCTGCGGCTCCTGTCGAACTTCGTGCACCTTGCCAGTACGACTCCGGGGACCGACGGCACGGTCCTCGACGCGGCTCCGTCCGGGCGGGTGCGGTGATGGACCTGTACCCGGCGATCGACCTGCTCGACGGACGCTGCGTCCGCCTCTACCAGGGCGACTACGGCCGCAGCACCGTGTACGGCTCGGACCCCGTTGCGCAGGCGCTCGCCTTCCAGGCCGAGGGTGCGCCGTGGGTCCACGTCGTCGACCTCGACGCAGCCCGCACCGGTGAGCCACGCAACCGGGACCTCGTCGCAGCGATCGCCGACGCCTTGGACGTGCCGGTGCAGACCGGTGGAGGTGTCCGCAGCGTCGAGGCGGCCGAGGCGCTGTTCGCCGTCGGGGTGTCGCGCGTCGTGCTCGGCACCGCGGCGCTCGAGGACCCCGACCTCGTCCGACGCCTCGCCGAGTCGAACCCCGTCGCGGTCGGGCTGGACGCGCGTGGAACCGAGGTCGCGGTCCGGGGCTGGCTGGAGGGATCGGGCGCGGACGTCGTCGACCTTGCGGTCGCGTTCGGCGACGCCGGGGTCGACGCGCTGGTCGTCACCGAGATCGGTCGGGACGGGACCCTCGCCGGACCGGATCTCGAAGGCTTGTCGCGCGTGCTCGCAGCGAGCTCGATCCCCGTCATCGCGTCCGGTGGGATCGGCACCCTCGACGATGTCCGCTCGCTCGCCGCGCTGTCGGTCGAGGGTCGGGCGCTCGCAGGGGCGATCACCGGACGAGCGGTCTACGAAGGAGCGTTCACCGTCGCCGAAGCCGTCGCCGCGACCCGCGACGAGACAGCCACATGACCGAGACAGCCACATGACCGAGACAGCCACATGACCGAGACAGCCACATGACAGCCGTCGCTCGGGTGATCCCGTGCCTCGACGTCGACGCCGGCCGTGTGGTCAAGGGCGTGAACTTCGTCGAGCTCCGCGACGCCGGCGACCCGGTGGAGCTCGCGGCACGCTACGACGCCGAAGGTGCCGACGAGCTCGTGTTCCTCGACATCACCGCGTCCTCTGACGCGCGCGCCACGACCATCGACATGGTGCGCCACACCGCCGAGGAGGTGTTCATCCCGTTCACCGTCGGCGGCGGCATCCGCAGCGTCGACGACGCCCGTCGCATCCTGCGTGCCGGTGCCGACAAGGTCGGCGTGAACACCGCAGCAGTCGACCGACCCGAGCTCGTGTCGGAGATCGCCGATGAGTTCGGCGCCCAGTGCGTCGTCGTCGCGATCGACTCGCGGTCACGCCGTTGCGAGCCCGACGGGACCCCCGGTGAGGGACCGCCGTTCCAGGTGTTCACCCACGGCGGACGCACCGCGACGGGCCTCGACACGATCGAGTGGGCCGCGCGCGTCGCAGAGCTCGGCGCCGGCGAGATCCTGCTGACGTCCATGGACCGCGACGGCACCAAGGACGGCTTCGACGTCCCCGTGACCGCAGCAGTCAGCTCCACGGTGGGCGTGCCGGTCATCGCATCCGGCGGTGTCGGCACGGTCGCGCACATGGTCGAGGGGATCACCGACGCCGGTGCCGATGCGGTGCTCGCGGCGTCGATCTTCCACTTCGGCGAGCACACGATCGCAGAGGTCAAGGCGGCGATGTCGGCCGCGGGGATCACGGTGCGTCCGGCTACGTTGCCGTGATGGACCTGCGCATCTTCACCGAACCCCAGCAGGGCGCCACCTACGACCAGCTCCTCGCCGTCGCCCGCCGAGCCGAGGAACGTGGCTTCGACGCCTTCTTCCGCTCCGACCACTACCTGTCCATGGGTGCGGTGTCTGGACTGCCGGGGCCGTCGGACGCGTGGATCACCCTCGCCGGCCTCGCCCGCGACACCGAGCGCATCCGCCTCGGCACGCTCGTCACCGCCGCCACGTTCCGCGCCCCGGGTCCGTTGGCGATCGCCGTCGCGAACGTCGACGCGATGTCCGGTGGGCGAGTCGAGCTCGGCATCGGTGCCGGTTGGTTCGAAGCCGAGCACGCCGCGTACGGGATCCCGTTCCCGCCGGTGGGGGAGCGCTTCGACCGCCTGACCGAGCAGCTCGAGATCATCGACGGCCTGTGGCGGACACCCGCCGGGTCGCGCTTCGGACACCACGGCGAGCACTACACGCTGACCGACTCGCCGGCGCTGCCCAAGCCGGTCCAGTCGCCACGCCCGCCGATCATCATCGGCGGGTCCGGCCCACACCGCACCCCCGCGCTCGTCGCGCGTTTCGCGGACGAGTACAACCTGGCGTGGGCCGACGTGGAGGCGACCCGGGCCCGCAACGAGACCATCGATGCCGCATGCCGTGCCGCCGGTCGGGATCCGTCGACGGTGCTGCGGTCGGTCGCCCAGGTGCTCTGCGTCGGTGCCGACGAAGCCGAGCTCGCCCGGCGTGCCGGAGCGATCGGCCGGGAGGTCGACGAGCTCCGCGCCCACGGTCTCGCCGGCACGCCCGACGAGCTGATCGCCAAGGCATCGGCCTTCGCCGACATCGGCATCAGTCGCATCTACCTGCAGGTGCTCGACCTCGACGACCTCGACCACGTCGACCTCGTCGCCGACGCGGTCATGCCGGCGCTCGAGCGCAAGTAGCGTGGATCGCCCATGACCGACTCCGGACCGACCGCCGGCACGCCCGACAAGCTGCCGGTGCGGATGCTCAACGACCGCATCCTGGTCAAGGTCGACGCGGAGGGCGACCGTCGCTCCACCGGCGGGATCCTCATCCCCGCAACCGCCCAGATGGGCAAGCGGCTGGCGTGGGCCGAGGTGCGGGCCAAGGGGCCGAACGTGCGGGCGGTCGAGGAAGGCGACCACGTCCTGTTCAACCCCGAGGAGGTCTACGAGGTGGAGGTCCGTGGCGAGACCTTCATCATCCTCCGCGAGCGCGACATCCACGCCCTCGCATCGGAGCGGCTCGAAGCAGGTCACACGGGCCTGTACCTCTGAGGTGCCCGATTCCCGTTCGGCGCGGCCGAACGGGTCCTCGTACAGTTGGCCCACCATGTCACCCACCCACGACACGCCTCCTTCTGCCGGCAGCTCCGCCGTCACCCCGATCGAGGTCCGCGAGGAGGACCTGGCGAACATCCGCTACGACGCCGACGGGCTCGTGCCGGCGATCGTCCAGGACGTCGACACCCGGGCCGTGCTGATGATGGCGTGGATGAACGCCGAGACGCTGCGCATGAGCCTCGAGCAGGGACGCACCGTGTTCTGGTCCCGCTCCCGTCAGGAGGTCTGGCGAAAGGGCGACACGTCCGGTGATCGCCAGTTCATCCGCTCCGCCCACTACGACTGCGACGGTGACGCACTCCTGCTCCTCGTCGAGCAGGAGGGCAAGGGCGCCTGCCACACCGGTGCCTACACCTGCTGGTTCCGCACGTTCGGAACCGATGAGCAGACGACCGAACGTCCCGGCCCCACCTGATCCGGTCCCGGATGCTCACCCAGCAGGAGTTCCGGGCGCTCGCGCGTCGCTTCCGAGTCGTCCCGGTCACCCGGACGCTGCTGGCGGACCTGACCACCCCGGTCGCGGCGTTCGCTCGCTGGTGCGGACCGGACGTCGATGGTGACGGAACCCGGGGTCGACACGGCTTCCTGCTCGAATCTGTCGACCACGGCGGACGTTGGAGCCGGTGGAGCTTCGTCGGACGCGACCCGCGAACCCGGCTCGTCGCCCGGGGTCGACACGTCGAGCTGATCGGGGACCTGCCCGCCGGCCTCGACGCCGACGCCATGCCCACCGATGCCGGCATCCTCGCTGCGCTCGATGTGCTGCTCGACCACCTACGGGCGCCGACCGCCGAGGACCTCGCTGCGTTCACCAGTGGTGCTGCGCCCGAGCTGCCGCCGCTGCACTCCGGTGTTGTCGGCTACCTCGGCTACGACGTCGTCCGCGAGGTGGAGCACCTTCCGGAGCTGCCCGACGACGACCGGGGCTGGCCCGACGCGGTGCTGTCGGTCATCGGTGAATTGGCTGCGTATGACCACTGGTCCCAGCAGGTGACGCTCGTCGCCAACGCGTTCGTCGCCGAGGGAGCGACCGACGCCGAGCTCGACGCCGCCTACGAGGAGGCCGTCGCACGACTCGAACGGATGACCTCCGACGGTGCGACCCCGATCGACGAACCGCTGGTCGAGCCGCCGAGCCGCACCGACGAGTCCGTCGAGGTCGTGTCGTCCATGGCCGGCGGCGACTACGAGCGGGCCGTCGAGGTCGCGAAGGAGCACATCCTCGCCGGTGACATCTTCCAGGTCGTGCTCGCCCAGCGCTTCGACTTCACGACCTCGGCCGAACCGCTCGACATCTACCGGACGCTTCGGCAGGTCAACCCGAGCCCCTACATGTTCCTGCTCCGCGAGGACGAGCTGACACTCGTCGGCTGCTCACCCGAGCCGATGGTGCAGCTGCTCGACGGTCGGGTCATCTCGCGGCCGATCGCCGGCACCCGATTCCGGGGTCGCACCGACGAGCACGACCGCCTGCTCGCCGCCGAGCTGTTGGAGCACCCGAAGGAGCGCGCCGAACACGTCATGCTCGTCGACCTCGCCCGCAACGACGTGGGTCGGGTCGTCGAGTACGGGACCTGCCAGGTCGACGAGCTGATGACCCTCGAGCGATACAGCCACGTGATGCACCTGACGTCGCAGGTGTCGGGCCGACTCGCGCAGGGTCGCAGCGCGACCGACGTGCTGCGCGCGACGCTGCCGGCGGGCACGGTGTCGGGGGCGCCGAAGGTGCGGGCGATGGAGATCATCGACGAGCTGGAGCCCACGAAGCGCGGTCCGTACGCCGGGATCGTCGGCTACGTCGACTTCTCCGGCGACATCGACACCGCGATCGCGATCCGCACGATGCTCGTCGAGCCCCCCGGACCCGATGGTCGTCGTCGGGCCAGCGTGCAGGCCGGTGCCGGCGTCGTCGCGGATTCGGTGGCCGCCGACGAGGAGCTCGAGACCCGCAACAAGGCGAAGGCGCTGCTGTCGGCGGTGCCGGCAGCAGAGCGGATGACGGCACAGCGCCGTCGCGGGTCCATGTGATCTCCTACCGCGGGTGGCCGCAGATCGACGCGGGAGGTCCTGCTCGCCGAAGTTCGGGCCGGTTCGGCCGCCAGCCGCCTGGGGAGCTGTCAGCCGCCTGCGGAGCTGTCAGGCGCCGGTCGCTCCACATCCAGCGCCCACGCTGCGGTCCACCGAAGCGCTCGCCGTGGCACCGGGCGGTGCGGGTTCGGTCTGGATGCGCTGTGCCGACCTGGCGGGAACCGCTGGCTTGCGACCCACGTCCTGCGTGGTGGGCGACGAGGGGCTGATCGGCTCGAGCATGCTCTTGCGGATCTTGATGCAGCGGCCTCCCTCGGGCTGGCCTCTCGTGATCCCCACCACGACCATCCGGTTGCGAGAGGTGCCGAGGACCCTTCCTCTCGCCCCTTCGAAGCGCCCGCCGATGATCCGGACCTCACGGTCCTGCCACGCTCTCCACAGTCGTGCCATGTCCCTCTCTCCCGATCCGCTGGGCGATGCTGCGGATGCAGACGCCGTCTGGAAGCCACCCCTCGGGCCTGGAGTATCGCAACCAAGATGCGGCGTGATCAACCGATTCGGCGACATCGGGAAGGACGACCCAACCGCTGTCTGGGCCGAATGGACCCCCACCGGCATCCAACCGAGGAGCGAGCGTGGTGCTGCTGGCGGCCCGTGCAGGCTCAGCTTCGGGCGGTCGGGAGGCGGAACCAGAACGTGGTTCCGCCCTCCGGTGCCGAGCTGACGCCGACGTCGCCGTCCATCGCCGCGACCAGTTCCCGCACGATCGCGAGACCGAGGCCGCTCCCCGACTCGGTCCGGCGTGGCTGCTCCTGTGCCTGGTAGAGGCGCTCGAACACGTGTGGCTGATCCGCTGGTGGGATGCCCCGGCCGTCGTCGTGGACCTCGACGAACGCGCTGTGCGCATCGCTGCCGGCCCGGACCCTGACGGTCGTCGTCGCGTAGCGGGCGGCGTTGTCGATGAGGTTCCCGACGACCTGGCCGAGCCGGTCGACGTCGACGACGACCTGCGCTCCGGAGTCGACGTGCACCTCGAGTCCGAGGGAGGCGCCGCTGATCTCGGCACGGTGGGACTCCGCAGCGTCTCGGATGACCTCGTCGAGCGGCACCGTGACCGGGTGGAGCGTGAACTGCCGTGCATCGAGCCGCGCCAGGTCGAGCAGGTCGCGCACCAGGCGGTCCAACCGGTTCGACTCCCGAACGATGACCCGGGCGCCGTCCTGCGGCGACGTCGCCCCGTCGGTGATCGCCTCCGCGTAGCCGCGGATGTTGGTCAGCGGTGTGCGCAGGTCGTGTGACACCGACATCAGGAACTGCTGCTCCAAGGTCCGTGACCGCGCAAGCGCATCGGCCATCGTGTTCACAGAACGGGCCAGCACCGCAGTCTCGTCCTCGTCGCCAGGAGCGGGGTCGGGGAGCCGGGCGGCGAGGTCACCCGACGCGATGCGCCGGGTGACCTCGGTGGCCTCCCGGATCGGACGGGCGAGTCGTGAGCCGAGCCACCAGGCGAACGCCGTGGCCAGCGCGACCACGAGACCCGACGAGACGAGGAACCAGGTCGCGGGACCTGAGAAGAGCGGGCGGGTGGTCCCCGTGACGCCGACGACGATGGTCGAGGCGCCGACCGCTCGTCCTGCGACCCCGAAGATGCGGCCGCGGCTGGCAGCACCGCTCGCCTCGCCGCCCGAGCGGGCGATGTCGCCAGCCGCCGAGGACATGGGAACGTCGGCGGGCAGCTCTCCGTATGTGCGACCGGCAGGGCCGATCACGACGAGTCCGATGTCCTGCAGCTCGCCCTCTCGGTGCGGCATCGCTGCGGCGATGCGCCGGAGCGTCGCCACCGACACCCGTGGCGGTCGTGTGCCGTCGGGGTTGCTCGCGGATCCGAGCGATGCCACGAGGTCCGCAACCGCCGCGGCCTGGTCCCGGAGCTGGCGCTCGGCCGATCGTCGGCTCGCCGCACGACTCAGCACGAGCGTGCCGATCCCGGCCAGCACCAGTGCCGCGACCACGGAGATGACGACGGCGAGAGCGACACGGCGGCGCATGAGGTGGGCTCCGGTGCCGGTCCGTCAGTCCAGCCGGTACCCGACGCCCCACACGGTCGCGAGGGGGAGGTCGTCGCCGAGCTT
>JAFDWA010000510.1 GCA_018268735.1 Actinomycetota bacterium
TCTGGTGCGGCTACATCTGCTGGGTCGGCGCCGACTTCATGGAGTTCCGCTTCATGGTGCCGATCATCCCGTTCCTCGCCGTGGTCGGTGCCGTCGTGATCGACCCGGTGACGAAGTGGTCACGACTGCTCATCGCCTCGCTCCTGCTCATCTCCGCGTTCCACCGGATCGCACCCAGCCCCGTCATCCCCGTGAACTCGATCTCGGCCCTCGACGAAGCGGTACGGCCCGACGCGCAGCTGGGCCTCGGCCACGACCTCGCCCGATGGTTCGCGACGAACGAGCCGCAGGAGTCACCCGTGATCGCCACGAGCACGCTCGGAGCGATCAGCTACGGATCGGACTTGCACGTGGTCGACATGATCGGCCTCACCGAGCCGGACATCGCGAAGCACGGACTTCCCGCAGCCCACTACTACCCGGGTCACGTCAAGATGGCCACGATCCGCCAGCTGCTCGATGCCCGGGTCGACCTGGTGTTCGGCACCGCGCTGCCGGCCCGACCCGACCCGGACCGCAGGACCTACGACGTCCGCGAGCTCATCCCCACCTGGCCGGTGGTCGACCTCACGAAGCTGCCACCGGATGCCCGGGTGATCGAGATCCCCTACCTCGGCGACCGGGTGCTGCCGGCGATCGAGATCCGCCGGAACCCCGTCGTCGACGCCGCCATCCAGCGCGAAGGCTGGCGCACCTTCGGGATCGACCGAGGCTGTCGGGGTGAGGGACCGGCCGACGAGCTGCTCGTGCGGATCGTGTCGTTCACCAACGGCACCCGCACGTGTCGACGCTGACGCAGCAGGCCGACCCGCCGGCCGGTGACAGGACGGTGGGTCGGCCCGCGGCTCGGGATCAGGCGAACGCCCGAGCCCAGCGACCCATCCAGTCGGCGAGCTCGGCGAAGATCGCCCGGTAGTGCACCGGTGCCGGGCTCTTGTCGACCCGACGGGTGAACTCCTCGACGAACCCGGTGTAGAGATCGACGTAGCTGCCGGGCCGCAATTCGGCGACGGCCTCGTCGACGATGTCGTAGAACGGCACCGACATGAGGTGCATCCACTGCTCGAGGACGGTCACCCGCTCGAGCGGCGTCTGGCGGGTGTGCTCCACGACGGGGCGGCCGTAGCTGAACAGGTCGCCATTGACGTCCATCAGCTTCTTGACGATGTAGCCACCCCAGATGTCGTCGTGGCGCGACAGCTGCCAGGTGCCGTTGACCCAGCAGTCGGGCAGGAAGAAGTAGGCGGGCGTCAGATCGGCGGTGAACGCCGTGTTCATGCCGCACACCGGGATGTTGCCGAGTGCGATCACGTTCTGCTCGCCGCGCAGCCCCGGGTCGTACGGCGGCTCCTTCCAGAACTTGTCGATGCCGTTGAGGTCGAGGATGCGATCCCAGACGCCCATGTTGAGCTTCACATCGCCCGACGCCGTGGTGTCGACGACCTTGGCCAGCTCCGGCGTGCGGAGCTCGTAGGGGTAGCCGCGGGCGTAGAACTCGTCGCTCTCGACGGAGTTCACCCAGCCGTTGTCGACCACGGGGCGCAGTGCCGGGTGATCGGTCACCGTCGTCAGGCACGACAGGTGGTCGCCGAGCCAGTCACCCCGGGTCCCGCAGTCGTAGTCGAGGGCGATGATGACGTCGTAGCCCTCCTTCCACGCCCAGTAGTGGCCGAAGTTGCGGCTCGCCGCGGACTTGTGCGGCATCGCCGCGTAG
>JAFDWA010000511.1 GCA_018268735.1 Actinomycetota bacterium
GAACGTTTGCTGCACCGAGGGCGCTCCACGGCCGGACGCGACGACACCCGATCCCCGCGCGTCGGCGGGGATCGGGTGTCCGATGGTCGGGTGGGGGAGATTTGAACTCCCGGCCTCCTCGTCCCGAACGAGGCGCGCTGCCAAACTGCGCCACCACCCGGAGGCGGCGTCATCGTAGTGGGGTGGCGAGCCGGGCGGTCAACCCGGTCGACCCCGACCGCAGCGGTGCTCAGGCCATGGTGACGGCATCCTCGAAGCGGTTGCCGGCGAGCAGCTCACGGGCAGCTCGACGGAGCCGCATCGAGTCGATCGGCTTGATGACCCACCCGTCCGCCCCTGCGTGTCGGGCGAGGAAGTTGTCCGCAGGGCGGTCGAGCAGCATGAGGATGCGCTGCTCCGGGAGGCGCCCGGCGCCGGCCTCCAGCCGGAGGTCCATGCACGTGGCCATGCCGCCCATGTTGCCGATCTGGAGGTCGATGACGACGAGGTCCGGTTCGAGGTCCTGCACCGCCCGGCGCACCTCGTTGCCGGAGCTCACCCGGGCGACGTCGGCGGTGCCGCCGAGCGCCGCGTCGACACGGACGAACACGTCGTCGGAATCGGTCGCGATGAGGATCGAGGAGGCCATCGGGGCGAACGCTAGCCCTGGGTCGTGGCGGATCCGGAATCGACGAAGACGAGCGTCGCGAGGGCCTGCAGGGACGCGAGGTCGGTGACCTCGAACGGCTGGACGGGCACCTTGACGACCGGTGCGGGAGCGACCCGATCGGTGAGCCCTGCGAGGTGGGCGGTCTCTCCACGGGCGAGGAGGAGCGAGTCCGCGAGCGCACGGTAGTGGTCTCCGAGAGGGGTGCCGGCGAGGGTCGACGCGCGTGCCTCGACCGCTGCAGCGCTCAGCGCGGTCCGCCGGAGCGTTGCGTCGCCCGAGCGGTCCTCGGGCGGGGGCGCTGGCTCGGGGACCCCCACGAGGTCGGGTCCGAGGCCGAACACCGGTTGGGTCCGGTTGACGACGAGCCCCCGCACGGCGAGGTCCTTGCGGGCGAGCGCATCGGCGAAGTAGCCGGCCTCCGCAACGGTGTCGGCCTTGGGGGAGGCGACGAGCAGGAACGCAGTGGTCGGCTCCCGGAGCAGGCGGTCGACGGCACGGGCACGGTCCTTGAACCCGCCCTCCATCCCCTCGAAGGCCTGGAAGAACGCCAGGGCGTCGGAGATCACCTCGGCGCCGACGACCTTCGCGATCTGGCGCATGACCGCCTGCGTGGCGACGTTCACCGCCCGTCCGATCCCCTTCGATGGCGACAGCAGCGTGCGGTAGAGGCGATGGTCGAGGAAGTGGGCGAGGCGTTGCGGGGCGTCGAGGAAGTCCAGGGCATGGCGGGTCGGCGGCGTGTCGACCACCACCAGGTCGTAGTCGCCCTCGACGGCCAGCTCGTAGAGCTTCTCCGACGCCATGTACTCCTGGGTGCCCGACAGCGCACCGGAGATGTTCCGGTAGAAGGAGTTCGCGAGGATCCGCTCGGCCTGCACCGGGTCCGCCGAGTAGCGGCGCACGAGCCCGTCGAAGGTCCCCTTCGTGTCGAGCATCAGCGCCGACATCGAGCCGCCGGAGCCGGCGGGCCCGGCCCATGGCCCGTCGATCGGGCTGGGATCGTTCGTGAGCCCCTGCAGCCCGAGCGCGTCGGCGAGGCGGCGGGCCGGATCGATCGTGACGAC
>JAFDWA010000512.1 GCA_018268735.1 Actinomycetota bacterium
CGCGGATGGCTTCTCCTTGGCCGTGGTGTTCGTCGTGTGGGGTGACGTAGCCGATCGCTTCGTGCAACCTGACCGTGTTGTAGTCGATGCGGATGCGGTCGAGTTCGGTTTCGAGCAGGGCAGGATCGGTGATGTCGAGCAGGTGGGGCCATTCGTGCTTGATGTGCCCGAAGAACGTCTCGATCCAGGCCTGGTCGGTGGGTGTGTGGGGCCGGCCGTGGTGTTGGGCGATGGCCATCATGGCCATGTAGGCGCGGGTGTCAACCGAGGTCATGGCCGGACCGTTGTCGGACACCGCTAGCAGGATCGGCCGGGCCGGGTCATCGGTGTCGAGGCCGAGGCGGTCATCGGTGAGCAGCTCGTCGAGGCCCTGGTCGACGAGCGCTTGATCGAACACGACGCGGACCTGGGTGGAGGTCTCCTCGGGCGACACGAGCGTGGCGATCCAGTAGCGGCTGACCATGTCGATGACTGCGAACACGCAGCGCCGCGACCGACTGAAGTGGGTGACGTCCCAGATCCAGATCCGGTTCGGTTCCCACACCAGCCAGTCAGGCCACGGCGTCTTGCCCCGGCGTGGCATCGCCGGCAACTGGGGCAGAACCAGGCCCTGGGCTGCGAGAACACGCCGGAACGTCGAGGGCGACACCCATACCTGACCGACGTAGGAACCGCGGTGGGCGAGCTTCCGGTGGGACCGGTCGACCGGCCCCCACTGCTCGGCGATCGCCATGATCGCGTCCACCTCGGCGGGCAGCAGAGCGTGAACGGCGGTGCCGCCCGGGGCGAGGTCCTCA
Source organism: Actinomycetota bacterium (assembly GCA_018268735.1). Classification (GTDB taxonomy): domain Bacteria; phylum Actinomycetota; class Acidimicrobiia; order Acidimicrobiales; family Microtrichaceae; genus Dermatobacter. Next base: position 798 of record JAFDWA010000512.1, read on the forward strand.
AGGGTGCCGACATCCCGACGGCGGGCCCGCCAACGGTGCACCCGGTCGTCAGACACCTGCCACAGCGAGCACGCCCACTGGTGCGAGAACCCCGCCGCTACTGCATCGTCGACGGTCTTGAGGACCAGTTCCTTCACCTCGGCGGGGACCCGCGCCGGGACCGGTCCGTTCAGTCCCAACCCGATTTTCCCCGGACGACCGCCAGCTCGATCGCCTGGGACTTGATTGCTTCGGTCAGCTGGGCGATCTCGGCGCGGGCTGCTTCGAGCTCCCAGTTCCGTTCGCTCGCGGGACGACCCGGCTTGCGGGCCAGCGCGGCGAGCGCGGCGTCCTTCACCGTGCGTCGGATCCCGATCACCGTCGACACATCCACCGCGTGCTTGCGTGCCGCGTCGGCCTGGGTGATGTCCCCGGCGGTGACCGCCAAGAAGATCTCCCACTTCTTCTCCGGCGACAACTTCGTCGGCCTCCGACGCCCGCTGCTGGTCGTCATCTGATGCTCCTCTCATCAACGAGGAGACAACCAGGCTTGGTTCATTTCGGGGCGGACCCTCCGCGGCGATCTCAGACGCAGAACACTAGCCCGGCCGCCGGCGGCGGTCGAGTCCCCGGACGGGTTGCAACAACTGGTGTTCTCGAATGACCCGCTGGGCCCGCTTGCGGTTCACCGCCCCGCCGAGCTCGCGGGACGCGATGACGGCAACCATGCGGGTGCCGTCGGTCGGGTTCGCCTGAGCGACTTCGATGATCCCGGCGTCACCCGGGCGCATCCTCGACGGTCCGGCCTTCGCCGGGCGTTGTGTCGGGGTGCGGTAGACCGCCTGGCGGCTGATGCCGGTCACCCGGGCCACGACGAACAGATCCTTGTCCGCGCAGGCCAACACGATCCGGCAACGAAGCGCCAGCGCCTGTGACG
>JAFDWA010000513.1 GCA_018268735.1 Actinomycetota bacterium
CACATCTGGATCAGGGCGCCACTGGACGAAGTCCCGACGGCATGCGTCGCGGGACACGAGCTGGTCGTCAACCCCTCCACGGAACCCGTACGAGATCCCCACCTCCGCCAGCCCCACGTAGCTGTCACGGGCATAGGACTTGAGAGCGGCGTCGTCGAGCAGCTCCTGCGCCGGCACGTCGACCACGAGAAACTGCCAGGCCGACGGGAACTCGTCGGAACCGAGGCCTGCGACCTGGAGGCGGTACTCCAGCTCGCGCCGGAGCCGCCGGAGGGTCCGGAGGCCGGAGCCACCACAGCCGACGAAGAGCATGGGCCTCAACATGGATGTCCTCCTGTACGGGACGTCGATTCACGACTGATGATCACGGCAGTCACAGCAACCCACCGATCGAACCCTGGTCCTCGGGCGGGGACGCGGCTGCGGCACCGACCAACACCGGGGTGTCCTCGATCTCGGGGGCGAGGCGTTCGAGTCGCGCCCGGATGTCGCCGTAGCGATTGCACAGCTCGTCCTGGGCGCGGTCGAGCAGACCGCCGCTGTCGGACTCCATTCCGATCGCGTCCTCTCGCACGAAGAACACCAGGTCCCCCTCGATGGGGAGACCCTCGGCCGGCGGCGGCGTGCCGAGCGGAGTGACAAAGACCCACTGACCCTGGATCTGGTGCGCTAGGCGGCCGCCGGTTGCGCGACGTCCACGTTCGGAACCGAGGGGTCCGTGCACCAGGTGGCCGGACATGGTCGCGATGGCATCCTGCGCGGAGAAGATCCGCAGCGGCGCACGAATGGCGAGACCCTGGAAGCGGGCGCTGCGGGGTCCGTCCGCCTCGAGGTACTCCCAGTCCTCCGACTTCAGCGACGGACGGTCATCGCTGGAGAGGGCCGGACGCACCGCGATCCCGAGCCGGAAACCCTTGATGACCGTGGGGTCATTGAGTCTGGAGGTCCACCAGCTGAGCCCGATCCAGAGCGCTGCCGCCATACCGAACGAACCAAGGATGAGACCCCAGAACGTCCCTTGGTTCAGAATCGGATCACCCGGCCTCACGATCACCTCGCCAGTGACCGGGAGCTCGACAGGACTCACCGAACCCGACGTGGTGGAACGAGTCGTCAGTTGCAGGACGCCGTCGACACTGCCGGCGGAGGGCTGAGCGGATGTCACCGTCACGGGAAGCTGGGCGGTACCGCCTGCCGGTACCGCAACGCACTTATCACCCTGCGGCGCCACTCGAAGCGCCTTTCCGCCTGAGGTCACGGTGGCGCCGGTGAGACACACCTCGCCATTGCCGTCCGGGGCGCCCGTGAGCGTGATGAACCGGCGCGTCGACAGTGGCAGCACCGGCTGACGCCCTCGTGCATCCCGCTCCTCCTGTCGCTCGACCCGGACCACGCCGAGGTCAAGGCGCTCCTGGGGGAATGGGGCCCCGGCCACCTTCACCTTGACGTCCCAAGATGCATTCACTGGCACGCGGTCCCCCGCGGCGGTGGTCACGTCGCCGCTGATGGCGACCGTGGCCACGGCGGCCGGTTCGTCGATGGACGGGGTGGCCCGGACGATCAGGGTGGAGCCAGAGATCTCCGGGGTCATGGTCTGCGGCGGGGAGGAACCGTGGGACACCACGGCCTGCAGCTGGCTCGACGCAAGAGTCCCCGGAGGCAGCGGTGCGCCATCGGCGCCCACCACACGGAACTCCGCGGTGCCCGGCTGG
>JAFDWA010000514.1 GCA_018268735.1 Actinomycetota bacterium
GAGGTCGAGTGATCGCCGCACTGCGGCGGATCGACATCTGAGCGATCTCCACGATGGCAGGGCCTTCGGAGGCCCTGCCATCGTCGCGTCCGGTCACGCAGGCGCGCTGGTCGGGGCCGCGGTGGTGGAGCTCGACGTGGTGCTCGGCGGACGCGTGGTGCTCGTCGTCGTGGTCGGCACCGTGGTCGTCGGTCGCTCGCTCGTCACCGGATGGGTCGAGGTCGTCGCTGGGCGCGTCGTCGATGCGTGCTGGATCGTCGTCGTCGTCGACGCCGACGTCGTGGTCGAGCTCGTCGTGGTCGTCGCTCCGGTGTCCTGGCGCACCACGGCGAAGGCCACGAGCGCGATCAGCACCACGAGCAGGGCGATCACCGCCCATGCCCAACCAGGGACGCCGCCCGATGGCTGCGGCGGCGCTGCGTCACCGGTCCCCTGGTCCTCGGCGTACCCGCTGTCCGGTCCGGTGGCCGCCGGTGGGGCCTGCGGCATGATCCGCGTCGGGTCCTCGTCGGGGCCGGGCGTCGAGGGTCCTCGGTCGGTCATGGGTGCGACCCTACCGGAGCCTCCGATGCACCCGAGGTGTCACCGCGTGCACGCGCCGGTCGGGACACGGTGCGCGTGGGGTGCTCCGAGCATCGACGAGAGCTGCCCCTCGTCGAGCGCGTATGCGACGCCCTTGCGGTCCGGAGCGATCGCCACCGCGACCCCGACGACCGATCCGTCGGAGCGGAGCACCGCGCTCCCGGAGTCCCCCGGTGCAAGATCGCTCGACAGGACGAGCAGCTGCCGATGCACCTCGTCGCGGTCGTAGATGTCGAGGCCGGTCGCATCGATCGAGTCGCCCACGACGAAGGGGGACGGGTCGAACGGGCCTCCGCCGGGGAACCCCATCACCAGGCCACGGTCACCGGCTCGAGCAGGAGCAAGGGACAGGACCGGGCGTTCGAGGTCCGTCGCGACGAGCGCCAGGTCGACCTTCGGATCGAACGCGACGACCGTCGCAGAGTGGGGGCGACCGTCGGTGGTCAGGATCTGCAGGTCCGTGGTGCCGGCCACGACGTGGGCGTTGGTGGCCACGATGCCGGGTGCGGCCATGAACCCGCTGCCGGACTGGATCATCCCGCACGCCTCGCCCCGGACCTGCACGACGCTCCTCGCCATCTGGGCCATCTCCGCCGAACCGATGGGGCTGTCGGTCGGCACCGGAGGGAGCTGGTGCAGGGGCGCCTCCCCGGTGAACAGCTGCGGGAACCGTCCGTCGAGGGCCTGGCGTTCGAGGTCGAGCAGCCCGGCGGGAGGCGTGGGGAGTCGATCGAGGCTGAACGACGCCAGCGCCGACGTCCGTGCGGAGCTGGCCGCCCAGCCGCTCGCGTGCTCCATCACCGGGAAGATCAACCATGCGATCACGGCGACGCCGACGACGCCGAGCGCTGCGCCCGCGACCTGGTCCAGCCGACGTGCCGTGCCCGGCTGCACCGGCGGCGCCAACCGCGCACCCACCGCAGATCCGAGCCCCTGGCCGAGCGAGGCGAGCAGGACGAACCCGGCGAGGCCGATCAGGAGGACCGCGTTGTTGGAGCGGAGGTCGAGTCGGTCGAGGAGCCGTGGCATCACGATCACCGCAAGGACGAGACCCACCCCCGCCCCCAACCACCCGATCGAGCGCGTCAGGAAGCCGAGTCGCCATCCGCCCACGGCGGCGAGCACC
>JAFDWA010000515.1 GCA_018268735.1 Actinomycetota bacterium
CGGCCATCCCCAGGCCGACAAGCTCCGGCTCACGGATCGGTTGCCCCGCCGCCCCGGCGTGTACCTGTTCCGGGACCGGGCGGGTTCGGTGCTCTACGTGGGCAAGGCTGCCAACCTGCGCAGCCGGGTCCGGAGCTACTTCTCGACCGACGAACGACGCAAGGTCGGCGCCCTGTTGCGGGACACCGCCCGGATCGACCACAAGGTGTGCCCGTCCACGCTCGAGGCCGCAGTGCTCGAGTCCCGCCTCATCCGGGTGCTCGATCCCCGGTACAACACCCACGGGACCCGTTGGCGCCGAGCGCCGTACCTCCGGGTGCCGCGCGGTGCTGATCCCCGAGCGGCGACCGTGGTCCGCTCGGTCAGGAACGACGGAGCGCTCTACCTCGGTCCGCTCGCGTCGACCCGGCAGGGCCGCGCCGCGGCGGAGGCGATCGGATCTGCGGTCGCGCTCCGTCGACGGGCCGCTGCGGCCACCGAGCACCGACTCGTCGAGGCCATGACCACCCGACCCGATCTGCTGGTCGCGCCGTTGATCGCCCGCATGGAGGCGATGGCCGGTGCGGAGCGCTTCGAGGAAGCTGCCGTCGCACGCGACCGCGCCGCCGCCATCGTCGAGGTCCTCGCCCGGCAACGCCGCCTGGAGCGCATCCACTCGGCCGAACGCCTCGTGATCGAGGTCGACTCCGGTGAGCTCGCCGAGCTGCGCCGCGGCGTGCTGTGGCAGATGTGGCCGGCCGACCGGCGGAGCCGTCCGACCCTCGCGGCACGCCAGGTGGAGATGCAGCCGGCGGCACCGCCCGACGTCGGAGCACCGATCGATCGGGGCGTCGCCGACGAGCTGGCATGCGTCGCCTCCTGGCTCGACGCCCACGCCGACAGCATCCGGCTGCACGAGATCGACGGCACGTTCGCGTCGTCGTACCCCGACCTGCCCGACCTGCGACCGAACCAGGCGCCGAACCTCCGGCCAGCGGGTCGCCGCTGAGACGGTCGAGGTGCCCGAGGTCGCCGGTCAGGCCCCCGCGATCGCCCGGCTCGCTGCAACCAGCTCGCCCAGCGTCCTCGCGGCGTCGCCGCTGTCGACCGCCCGGGCTGCCTGCTGCAGGCCGTCGAGGAGGTCCGCTGCGATCGAGCCGACCACGAGTGCAGCAGCGGCGTTGAGGAGCACCATGTCACGCACAGGACCGGGGCGTCCCTCGAGCACACCGGTCGCGGCGGCAGCGTTCTGCTCGGGGTCACCGATCGCGAGATCGGCAAGGGTCGCCGGAGCAAGCCCGAGCTGCAACGGGTCCACCTCGAACCGGCGCACCTCGGTGCCGTCACGGATCTCGACCACCTCCGTCACCGTCGTCGTCGTCAGCTCGTCGAGCCCGTCGGCACCGCGCACGACCCAGGCATGCACCGCCCGACGTCGGCCGAGGACCTCTGCGACGAGGTCCACGCGGTCGGCATCTGCAACGCCGAGGACCTGGCGACCGACTCGGCCCGGGTGGCTCATCGGGCCGAGCAGGTTGAACACGGTCGGCACGCCGAGCTCGGCGCGGACAGGCCCGACGTGGCGCATCGCCGGGTGGAACATCCGAGCGAACGCGAAGCCGACGCCCGCCTCACGCACGCAGGCGCGCACGCCGGAGCCGTCGAGGTCGACCTCGACGCCGAGCGCCTCGAGGAGGTCGGTCGACCCCGAGGTCGAGCTGGCCTTGC
>JAFDWA010000516.1 GCA_018268735.1 Actinomycetota bacterium
CACGACGAGCACGACGTCCTCACCACGCCGTCGACACCGTGCGACGTGGTCGGCGACCTCTCGGATCCGCTCGGGATCGCCCACGGAGGTCCCACCGAACTTCTGCACGAGCAACGCCACGGGGCCGAGGGTACATGCCACCTCCGCCACCACCGGCCTCCCCGGGCCGGCTGGTGACCCCGACCCGACCGGTGACCCCGGCCCTTGGCGGCGGAGTGGCTACTGTCGCTCGCCGTGGGAACGAGCGCCGAGAAGCACGCACGTCAGAAGCAGGCACGCAGCAGCAAGCTCCAGGAGGCCACGACACGGGCTCGACAGTCCTCACGTCGGCGACGTGCGGTCTCGATCGTGGCGGCCGCGCTCGGCATCGCCGTCGTGCTCGCCGGCATCTGGATCCTGACCGGATCCGGCGACGACAGCTCGTCCGGGACGACGACCACGACCAAGCCGGGCGACACCACCTCGAGCACCGTCGACGCGACCGCGGCGAAGCTGCCCCGACCCGAGAAGGGCATCACCCTCACCGAAGCGACGCCCTGTCCACCCGCCGACGGAACCGAGAAGCGGGTGGAGCACTTCGCCGGACCGCCGCCCACCTGCATCGATCCCACGGCGACCTACACCGCCACCTTCTCGACGACCAAGGGCGACTTCACAGCGACGCTCGATGCCGAGAAGGCACCGGTGTCGGTCAACAACTTCGTCGTGCTGTCTCGGTACCACTACTACGACTCGGTTCCCTTCCACCGCATCGTGCCCGGCTTCGTCATCCAGGCCGGCGACGGCGACGGCGAGCCCTGGGGCACCAACGACCTCGGCTACACGATCCACGACGAGCTGCCGAAGTCGAGCGCCGAGTACGTGGACTACTCGCTCGCCATGGCGAACTCCGGACCCAACACCAACGGCAGCCAGTTCTTCGTGGTGCTCCCTGGCGGAGGGGCGCAGCTCCAACCGAGCTACTCGCTGTTCGGCCGGGTCACCGAGGGACAGGACGTCGTGGATGCGATCGGCAAGCTCGGCGACGCCCAGCAGAAGCCGACCGAAGCCGTCGTGATCAAGTCGGTCAGGATCGGTGAGCAGCGGGGCTGACCCCGCTCATCCTCCGGTGAGGCGCAACCGCTGCGGCAGGTCGGCCAACCCGGCCGGGTGCCCTCCACGGAACACCTGCACACCGCCGGCGCCCTCGACGTGCCAGGTGCCGTCGGCGTCGTGGATCAGCGCGGTCGCCTCGTCGATCCCGACCACCACGAGATCCGGGCGCGCCAGCTCGACGGTGCGGTGCCACTTCTCCGGCGACCACATGTTGCTGCGCGGGATCACCGTCATCGTCTCGATGAGGTCGAGTCCGACGGTGAACGCCCCGCCGCGGCTGTCGACCATGTGGCTCGACAGCACGGACGCAGCCTCACCCGAAGCTGCGACGGTCGCACCGCCACACCAGGCACCGACCATCGCGTCGAGCAGCGGCGTGTCCTTCAGCACCGAGCGGAGGTGCATCGGCGAACCGCCGGAGACGTAGATGACCGAGGCCGACGCAGCGAGGTCGACGACGGACTGCTCGAGCGCTTGCGCACGCCGGTACACCTCGAGCACCCGGATCGCGACGTTCCGCTCAGCGAACCACTCCCGCGCCCGTTCGACGGCGACAGCGGGGTTCTCGTAGGCGAGCGCCGCAGGCAGCACGAGCACCTCGGAGGCGTCG
>JAFDWA010000517.1 GCA_018268735.1 Actinomycetota bacterium
GAGACCTCGGAAGGTGGCGCTGGACCGTCGACACGCCGGAGGACCTGGAGCACCTGCGAGGCATGGTCGCCGCCCTCGGTGCCGGCGTCGACCTGACCCGCGTGTCGTGGACCGAGTTCGCGCGGTTCGCCGAGCCTCACGTCGACACCTCTGGCGTGACCCTCCGACCGGCGTTCGCCGCGGACAGCGACCTGCTGCTGCAGTTGCGCAACGACGCCGACAGCATCCGGTTCAGCCGCACCCGTGCCGGCGTGGACCGAGCGGCCCACGCACGTTGGTTCCGATCCGCGCTCGCGGACCCTGGCCGTGAGCTCGATGTGATCTGCCTCGACGGCCGGCCGGTCGGGTCGCTGCGCACCGATGTCCGCTCCGCCGTCGGCACCGTCAGCATCGCGGTCGACCGGCGCTCCCGAGGGCACGGCATCGCTGCTCGGGCGCTCGGGCTGATCCAGCAGCGCGCTGCTGGTGGTGTCCGCCTCGACCGGTTGCGCGCGATCGTCGATCCCGCCAACCTCATGTCCGTCGCGTTGTTCGAACGTGCGGGGTTCGTGAAGGTCGGAGCCGCCGACGGGTTCGACGACATGGAGTGGTCGCCGACGGTGACCTGACGATGATGGAGGGCACGGTGATCCGCTACTGCACTCGGTGCGTGATGCCCGAAACCAAGCCGGACATCCACTTCGACGAGCGCGGGGTCTGCAGCGCGTGCGCGAACTTCGAGCAGCGGGCCGAGGTGGACTGGGAGGCCCGGCGGGCGGAGCTCGAGCGCATCCTGGACCGGTATCGGTCGAGGACCGGCGGCTATGACTGCATCGTCCCCGTGAGCGGCGGCAAGGACAGCACGTACCAGACGGTCCGGATGCTCGAGATGGGCATGAATCCGCTGTGCGTCACGGCCACCACCGACGAGCTCTCCGCGATCGGACGACGCAACCTCGACAACGTCGCCCGCCTCGGCGTGGACCACATCGAGGTCACCACGAACCAGGTGGTCCGCAGGCGACTGAACCGGATCGGTCTCACCCAGGTCGGCGACATCTCCTGGCCGGAGCACGTCACGATCTTCACGATCCCGGTCCGCATCGCCGTGCAGATGCGGGTGCCGCTCATCGTGTGGGGTGAGAACTCCCAGAACGAGTACGGCGGACCCGCCTCCGCAGCCGAGGACAGCGTCCTGACGCGACGGTGGTTGGAGGAGTTCGGCGGGCTGCTCGGAATGCGAGTATCGGATGTCCTCGACCAGGAGGGGATCGAGCCCCACCACCTGGTCCAGTACACCTACCCCGACGACGCCGCCCTCGCCGAGGTCGGCGTGACCGGAGTGTTCCTCGGCCACTACCTGCCGTGGGACGGGTGGACGAACGCACTGATCGCCCAGGCCCACGGCTTCGAGGCGATGCCGAGCTCCGTCGAGGGGTCGCTGCTGCCATGGGAGAACCTCGACAACGTGCAGACCGGCATCCACGACTACTTCAAGTTCCTCAAGTACGGCTTCGGACGGGCGACCGACCACGCATGCATGCAGATCCGTCGCAGTCGACTGACACGGGCCGACGGGCTCGATCTCGTGCGACGCCGCGACGGACGGTTTCCCTGGACCTACCTGGGGTACCCGCTCGAGGACACCCTCGCGAAGATCGACATGACCGTCGACGAGTTCGTCACCGTGTGCGACCGGTTCACCACCAAGCGGCTGTTCGAG
>JAFDWA010000518.1 GCA_018268735.1 Actinomycetota bacterium
TCATCGGCATGTACGCGATCTTCGCCTTCGGTGCGTGGGCGCAGATGCCCAGCGCGCTGAACACCGCGATGTGGACGGCGTTCGCTGTGCTGATCACGATCCCGGTGCTCGGGATGCTCGGCGTCCTCGGCGACAACGTCCGGCGGGGCACGGTCACCGTGAGCCCAGCACTGGTCCTGTCGCTGCTCGCGGTGCTGCTCCTCCTCGGTGCTGTGGTCACCGGCTGGATCCAGGCGCTCTCGCTCGCCGGTGAGGGTCGGCTGTTCGGTGCATCCCCGGCCACGCTCGCGGCAGCGCAGTCGGCGTTCGTCGCCGTCGCCGCCATCGCCGGTGGTCTCGCGGCGTCGATGCACTGGTCGCCGCTCCTGTGGGGTGGTTCCGCTGCCGCACCCGAGAGCCGTCTGACGGTTCCGCTGGTCCTGGTCGGTGGGGGTCTGCTCGCCACCGCGACCTTGGCGCAGGCGGTCGTCCAGCTCGATGGGGCGACGACGTCGTCCCAGGTCTTCGGTGCCCTCGAGGCCGCCGGCGCGATCCTGTTCGCGCTCGGCGCGCTCAGCGGCCTGATCGCAGCGGTCCGCACCGCCGACGGGGGCGACGGCGGCGACCACGCTGCGGAGGGCGGCCTCACCCTGGAGTGGTCGTTCCCGTCACCGGCCGGCGGAGGGGTCGGTCTCGTCGACCTGCCCCGTGTCGGTTCGCCGTACCCGTTGCTCGACGCCCGCCACGGCTCGGATGAGGAGAAGGACTGATGGCAGACGCCCTGGCCCTGCCGGCACCGACGCAACCACGTCGTCGGGAGCTGCTGTTCGGGACCGCCTTCGCAACCGCCGGAGTGGTGGCGGTGATGGCCACGCTCATCGGCTACTACCTCGCTGCGCGCAACGCCGGTGGGCTCGAGTGGCTCAAGGGCAGCCACATCCCGCTCACCCAGCCGAACATGCAGGCGCTGACGCTCGCCATGTCGGTGGTGACGATGCAGTGGGCCGTGTACTCGATCACACGCGACGACCGCGGCCACTCCTACCTGGCGCTGGGCGTGACGCTGCTGCTCGGCGCGGCCTTCGTCAACCAGACGACCTTCCTCTACAAGCAGGCTGCGGTCCTGCTCGACTCGAAGGCCGGACCGCTGTTCTACGCGGTGACCGGCGGCCACCTGGCGATGGTGATCGCCGGGATGATCTTCATCGCACTCATGGCCTTCAGGGCGCTGGGTGGACAGTTCTCGAGCCGACAGCCCGACGGGATCGCCGCGGCGGCAGTGTTCTGGTACGCCAGTTGCGCTGTGTACGCCGTGGTCTGGGTCGCCGTCTACATCATGAAGTGAGCGCCTGATGATCACGCGGGGTTCCAAGTTCTTCTACGCGGCAGCCGTCGTCGGCTTCGTGTGCGCAATCGTCTACGGCTTCATCACTGGGGCCGCGGCGCACAACGGAGTGCTCGGGGTGTTCGAGAAGGGCGACGTCGTCAACTCGATCGTCGGGCCGCTCACGTTCGGCTGGAAGGGCTGGGTCGGCGACCACGTCGGCTACAGCGTCTTCATGGGGTTCGCCGCGATCATGGCGGCGCTCGGCGGCTTCAGCACGGCCTTCCGGGACGGCAGCGCAGACGTCCTGGTCCAGATGGAGGGCGGTGATCCGACGACTGCCGCCAACCCAGCGGTCCTCACCCCCGTCGGTCTCAGCTACTGGC
>JAFDWA010000519.1 GCA_018268735.1 Actinomycetota bacterium
AGGCCCGGATCCGCTCGGAGAGGCGCGACTGCAGGAGGAACACGTGGCTGCTGGTGCGGACCTCGAGGTCGGTCGACCCCGAGATCGCGCTGCGCGGCTCGATCAGATCGGTCGGCTCCAACGGCTTGCCGCAGTTCTCGCACTGGTCGCCACGTGCCCGCTCGTAGCCGCAGTTCGGGCAGGTCCCGACGACGTAGCGGTCCGGCAGGAAGCGGTCGTCGGTGACCGAGAAGACCTGGCGGGTGGAGCGGATCTCGGTGAACCCCTCGGCCTTGAGGCGCCGCGCGAAGTGATCGGTGAGCCGGTGGTTCTGCGGTCGCGACGTGCGGCCGAAGTGGTCGAAGCTCAGTCCGAACCGCTCGCAGAGGTCCTTCTGGATCTCGTGCTGGGTGGCGCAGAACTCGGCGACGTCGATGCCGGCCGCTCGCGCTGCGAGCTCCGCCGGAGTGCCGTGCTCGTCGGTCGCGCAGATGAACAGGACCTCGTCACCTGCAGCGCGGCGGTAGCGGGCGTACACGTCGGCCGGCAGCATCGACCCCACGAGGTTCCCGAGGTGCTTGACGCCGTTGATGTACGGCAGGGCGCTCGTGATGAGGTGTCGTGGCATGCGTCGATCCGGCTCCGTTCGGGGAGCCTTCAGCGTACCGGCGGGCCAGATCCGTCCTGGGGAGCCGACCTGCCCGGCCAAGCGGAGCGGACGCGGCCGGCGACCTCTGCCATCTCGGCGTCGTCGCGGTACCGCCGACGCGGCCAGAAGAACCCCTTGAGCCCGTCCCCTCGGGTGCGGGGCACGACGTGGGTGTGGAGGTGCGGGACCGACTGCGACACCGTGTTGTTGAGCGCCACGAACGTCCCCTCCGAACCCGTGCCGTCCTGCACTGCTCGCGCGGCGCGTCGGACCCGCTCGAAGTAGGGACCGACCTCCTCGGACGGCAGGTCGGTGACGGTCACGACGTGGTGCGTCGGGACGACGAGGAGGTGGCCGGGGAACAGCGGGGTGCGGTCGAGGAACACGACTGCGACGTCGTCGGCCGCGACCACGTGCGCCGGGGAACGGCCGGCGACGATGTCGCAGAACGGGCAGATCGGAGCGCCGTCGACATGCCGTTCTTCGAGCACGCCGGACCGTACCCGCCCGATGGCTGGTTGACGTTCAACTTCACGACAACGAAGGTGGCACCGGTGCGACCCGCGGGAGCAGGGGGCTTCCGTGGTGCCGATGACAGAGGGGGAACCTGCCATGGGAGAGGTCCAGGTAGGACGGTCGATCCGCCCGTGGAGGCGTCGTCGAGGGCATGGCGGGACGAGGACTCTCGTCGCGGCGATCGCATGCGCGCTCATGGTCACCACGGTCGTGACGGCATGCACGCCGACGCCGGAGCCGACGACCGGGCGCGACCTCGCCGTGGCGGTTCCCGACGGCGTCGGCGCGGTCATCGGCTCGACGACCACGTATCCGGTCATCGTCTCGAGCCGTGGCACCGAGGCGACCACCGGCGCAGTCGCCGTCACCGTCGTGGTACCCCCGGGACAGTCGGTGACGGCTGCGACGGGCAGCGGATGGGACTGCGAGAGCGCCGGCCAGCAAGCCACCTGCCGGATCGCGAACGCGAACGTCGCTCCGGGCGCCTCCCTGCCGGCGGTGCAGGTGAGCGCGTCGGTCGCCGATCCGACCTACGTCG
>JAFDWA010000051.1 GCA_018268735.1 Actinomycetota bacterium
CTCGCTGTCGGCGGACGCGTCCCTCGACTCCGCGGCGGACACCCCTCGCTCCGTCGTCGTGAACCCGTGGTTCGACTGGGGCCAGGACCGACGACCGCACACGCCGTGGCACCGCAGCGTGCTCTACGAGGCCCATGTCCGCGGCCTCACCATGCGGCACCCCGACGTCGACCCCGACCTCCGCGGCACCTACCTCGGGGTGTGCCAACCACCGATCGTCGACCATCTGCTGGAGCTCGGCGTGACCGCCGTCGAGCTCATGCCGGTGCACCAGTTCGTCCACGACCGGCGCCTGATCGAGGCGGGGCTGCGCAACTACTGGGGCTACAACTCGATCGGCTACTTCGCCCCGCACAACACCTACTCGGTCGGCGGTGACCTCGGTGCCCAGGTGCAGGAGTTCAAGGTCATGGTCAAGACCCTGCACGCGGCGGGAATCGAGGTGATCCTCGACGTCGTGTACAACCACACCGCCGAGGGCGGCACCGGCGGTCCGGTGCTGAGCTTCAAGGGCCTCGACAACCCCGGCTACTACCGGCTCGATCCGTCCGATCCGTCGCGCTACATCGACTACACGGGCACCGGCAACAGCCTGAACATGCGTCACCCGAACGTGCTGCAGCTCATCATGGACAGCCTGCGGTACTGGATCCAGGACATGCACGTCGACGGGTTCCGCTTCGACCTCGCGGCGACCCTCGCCCGGGAGCTGCACGACGTGGATCGCCTGTCGAGCTTCTTCGACCTCATCCAGCAGGACCCCGTGGTCAGCCAGGTGAAGCTCATCGCAGAGCCGTGGGACGTGGGTGAGGGCGGCTACCAGGTGGGCAACTTCCCGACGCTGTGGTCGGAGTGGAACGGCCGCTACCGCGACTGCGTCAGGGACCTGTGGTGCGTCGGCGACGGGGTGCTCGGCGAGTTCGCGTCGCGCATCACCGGCAGCTCCGACCTCTACGAGGACGACGGACGCCGACCGCACGCCAGCATCAACTTCGTCACCGCGCACGACGGGTTCACCCTGTCGGACCTCGTCAGCTACGAGCACAAGCACAACGAGGCGAACGGCGAAGGCAACCGGGATGGCACCGACGACAACCGCTCCACGAACTGCGGGGTCGAGGGCCCGAGCGACGACCCGGTCGTGACGGCGCACCGCGGCCAGCTGCGGCGCAACCTCATGGCGACCCTCATGCTGTCCCAGGGGGTCCCGATGCTGCTGCACGGCGACGAGACCGGCCGCACCCAGGGCGGCAACAACAACGCCTACGCACAGGACAACGAGGTCTCCTGGGTCGACTGGGACGCCGTCGACGAGGAGTTCCTGGGCTTCTGTCGACGGCTGACAGCGCTCCGGCGGTCGCACCCCGCGTTGCAGCGGCACCGCTTCCTCACAGGTCGACCACCGGCGGACGGCGAGCTGCCCGACGTCGCGTGGTTCGCCCCGAGCGGCACCCAGATGTCCGAGCACGACTGGGGTCCCGAGGCACGTCAGGTCGCCATGTGGCTGAACGGCGAGCTGGCCGAGACCGGTCGACGTGGCGAGGCGGTCGTCGACGACACGCTCCTCGTGTGCGTCAACGCCGACGCGCAGCCGTCAGCCCAGGTGCTGCCCTCCGCGGGGTGGGGAGCGGGATGGGTGCTGGTGCTCGACACCGCGACCACGGTGGATCCGCCCACCACCCGCTACCCCGCGGGAGCGACGGTCCAGATGGGTCCACGGACGATGCTGCTGCTCGAACGTCGCTGAGGCGGTCCGGTGTCGACCGCGACGCTCACGCTCGGCGAGCGCTCCAGCGGCGGCCGTGGCGGTCCAACGCGAGCGGGATGCCGAAGGTCTCGCTGAGCACCTCGGCGGTCAGGACCTGCTCGATGGGTCCCGCGGCGACGACGTGACCGTCGGCGACGGCGAGGAGGTGGGTGAAGCTCGACGGGATCTCCTCGACGTGGTGGGTGACGAGCGCCATGGGTGCCGAGTCCGGGTCCGCGGCCAGCGCGTCGAGGCGGTCGACGAGCTCCTCGCGTCCGCGGAGGTCGAGCCCAGCGGTCGGCTCGTCGAGCAGCACCAGGCCCGGACGGTTCATCAGCGCACGGGCGAGCAGGGTCCGCTGACGCTCGCCGGAGGACAACGTGCCGAACGGGTGGTCGGCGACGTGGGCGACGCCCTGGTCGGAAAGCAGGCCGATGGCCCGGTCGCGGTCCTCGGTCGTGTAGGTGTGCCACCACGGCTCCAGCGCGGCGTGTCGGCCGCACATGACGATCTCGGTCGCGCTGAGCTGGGGGCGCATCAGGTCCGACATCGCCGAGCTCACGAGCGACACACGGGTGCGCAGCGCCCGGACGTCGGTGCGTCCGAGCTGCTGACCAAGCACCCTCACGCTGCCGCGGCTCGGGTGCTCGTACAGCGCCGCGATTCGGATCAGCGTGGTCTTGCCGCTGCCGTTGCGGCCGAGGACCACCCAGTCGGTGCCGTGCTGCAGCTGCCAGTCGATCCCGTCGAGGAGGTCGCGTCCGTCGCGGGTGAAGCCGACGCCGACCATCTCCAGCGCGGCCCCGCTGGCTGTCGTGTCGTCTGCTGTCGTCTCGTCTGCTGTCGTGTCGTCTGCGGCCGGGGTGTCGCTCACGAGCTGAGGCCGAAGTGCTCGGCGACGTAGTCGTCCATCGCGTCGTTGAGCAGATCGAGTCCATCGAGCGCCGCGGTGGTCGGTCCGGGGCCGAGGCGGCCGAGCAGCGCCGAGAGCTTGCCGGCGACGGCCCGATCCGCTGCAGCGACGCGATCCCGGCCGGTGTCGGTGATGGTGAGCACCACGCGTCGACCGTCGGCGGGATCCGAGCGTCGTTCGACGAAGTCGCGGGCGCACAGCCCGTCGACGACCGAGGTGAGCGTCGAGGGGCTGACCTCGAGGAGTCGGGCGACCTCGCTGGCGGTGCGGTCGACCCCGTCGACGAACACGAGCACCCGGTACTGGGCGAGGGTCAGTCCGAGACCGCCGACGGCGTTGGCCGCGACGCGGGCCACGCGCACCGCTGCACGAGCAGCGTCGACGAAGCGTGCGTCTTCCTCCCTCGACTGCGTCGAGAGCGAGTGCAGGACGGGATCTTCGGGGTCAGGTTCGGTGGCCGACACCGTGTGAACAGTAGGACCGTGTGAACCGCAGGACCGTGTGAACCGCGGGCCAGCGCATCCGCCGCCCGGTCTGTCAGCGCCTGTTGGTACTCTGCAGGTTCGGCTCACATTCCCCTGCAGCGTCGCCGTGCGGCGCGAAGGCCGTCGCCCGGATCTCGCGTGGGATCCCCAACGACGAAGGGATTGCGACCATGACCATCACCGAAGCCGGTCGACACCGACTGCACGAGGCGCTCGTCACGGCGATCGGCGAACAGGAGGCTGCCGCCCTCATGGAACACCTCGCGCCGGTGGGCTGGGCCGACGTCGCGACCAAGACCGATCTCGAACACCTCCGCGTCGCGACAAGAACCGACATCGAACACCTCCGCAGTGACATGGACGCCGGGTTCGCTGCCGCTCGTCGTGACCTCGATGCGGGACTCGCTGCCGTCCGCAGTGACATGGATGCCGGGTTCGCTGCTGTCAGTAGCGAACTGGATGCGGGACTCGCTGCCGTCCGCAGCGAGATGGATGCCGGGTTCGCTGCTGTCCGTAGCGAACTGGATGCGGGACTCGCTGCCGTCCGCAGTGACATGGACCTCGGGTTCGCTGCCGTCCGCAGCGAACTGGACGCCGGGTTCGCTGGTGTTCGTAGCGAACTGGGAGTCCGTTCCGTCAGCCTCGAGACGTCGTTGATGGTCAAGCTCAACAGCCAGCTCCGGTGGATCGTCGGAACCATCATCACCTCCTACGTGCTGCTGGTGAGCGTTGCTGGGCTCTTCGTCTCAGTCCGCTCCTAGCCAGTTCTGGGGTGTGGAATCGACACGATGTGTCGATTCCACACCCCAGATCCGGGAACGTCATCAGCGCGACGGCGAGGCGCCCGGTGCACGGACTGGGGTGCTCCGGTGCATCGGGTCGTCCACTCGCTCACGACGGAACAGGGAGGGAGCGGTGCCGCCGATAGTGTCTCCGCGGTGCCGTCCCGCCTGACAGCGTGAGCTCCGTCATCGGCCTGGCCGGCGTCATCGCGCTGATCGTGGCCAACGCGCTGTTCGTCGCCGTCGAGTTCGCGCTCGTCGCCGTGGACCGCAGCCAGGTGTCGCTCGCCGTCGACGGGGGTTCGCGCACCGCCCGACTCGTCGACGGCCTGCTGCACCACCTGTCGTTCAACCTGTCCGGAGCGCAGCTCGGCATCACGTTGTGCAGCCTCGGACTCGGGGTGCTCACCGAGCCGGTCGTCGCGCCCCTCCTCGAGCCGTTGTTCGGATCGCTGAGCGGTCGCAGCGCCGTCGCCGCATCGGTGGCTGCGGCGCTCGCGCTCACGACGGTCGTGCAGATGGTCGCCGGTGAACTGATCCCGAAGGGCGTCGCCGTGTCCCGACCGCTGCCGACGGCGCTCGCGACCGTGGCGCCGTTCCGGGTGTTCGTGTCGGTGGCACGACCGGTGGTCGCAGTCTGCGACGCGTCTGCGGACGGCCTGCTCCGCCTCGTCGGCGTCCAGCCGGCAGAGGAGCTCTCCACGGTCCGCAGCCGTGAGGAACTCCACCGCCTCGTGCGGACCTCCCAGGAGGGAGGCACCTTGGTCGATCAGGCCGCGCTCCTGCTCGATCGGAGCTTCAGGTTCCGCCAGAAGTCCGCTGCGGACGCGTTGACGCCACGGATGCAGATCGAGGCGCTCCCGGTCGAAGGGACCACCGGTGATCTGCTCGACCGCTCGGAAGCGACCGGGCTGTCACGGTTCCCGCTGACCGACGGGGACCTCGACCAGATCGTCGGCGTCGTCCACGTGAAGGACGTGCTGGGCATCGCCGAGCCACGCCGGCGCGACACCCCGCTCGGCGACATCGCCCGCCCGGTGGTCATGGTCCCCGAGTCGTTGGAGCTGGGGGAGCTCCTCGTCCGACTCCAGGAGGCGAGCGGTCAGTTCGCTGTGGTGCTCGACGAGTACGGCGCCACCGCCGGCATCATCACGCTCGAGGACCTCGTGGAGGAGATCGTCGGTGACATCTCCGACGAGTACGACCCTCCCGCCAGCGAGCCGCTCGTGCGTCGATGGGCCGGGGCGCACCTGCTCTCAGGACGCCTGCATCCCGACGAGGTCGACGACGCGTGCGGGTTCGAGATGCCGGAAGGTCCCTACGAGACGCTCGCCGGATTCGTCCTGGACCGACTTGGCTCCATCCCTGCGGTCGGCGACGGCTTCACCGAGCACGGATGGTCCGTCGAGGTGTCGGAGATGGAGGGTCACCGGGTCGCGGTCGTCCGACTGGTCGCACCGCCGCCGGGCTGGCTGCCCGAGAGCGACCGCCGTCGCAGCGCGGCGTCGCCTCCGGCCGACCGCGGCGCGGGAGAGGTTCCGACCCGTCGGCAGGAGGGCGAGGGCGGGTGAGCTGGTACACGCTCGGCGTCCTCGGCGCGCTGCTGATCCTCGGCAACGCCTTCTTCGTCGCCGTCGAGTTCTCCCTGCTCGCAGCTCGACGTGGTCGGGTCGAGGAATGGGCGCAGGAGGGTCGCTTCGGCGCGTCGGCTGCGCTGCGCCAGATGCAATCGCTCAACCTCCAGCTCGCCACCTGCCAGCTGGGCATCACCGTGATGTCGCTCCTCCTCGGCTGGCTGGTCGAGCCTGCGATCAGCGCCGTGTTCGAAGGCTGGCTCGCGCACACCGGACTTCCGCACGCGACCGGGACCGTCATCGGGATCGCGGTGGCGCTCACGATCGTCGCGTTCGTCCACATGGTGCTCGGCGAGATGGTGCCCAAGTCGTTGGCGCTCACGTCACCGGAGCGGTCCGCGGTGCTGGTCGCGCCGTTGCAGGGAGCGGTCACGTTCGTCGTCTGGCCCGTGGTGTGGGCGCTCGACCACCTCTCACGTTGGGGCACCCGCCTGCTCCGGGTCGAGCCGACCGACGAGCTGACGCAGGCGCACACGCCCGACGAGCTCGCGCTGATGATGCAGCAGTCGGTCGCCTCCGGGGAGCTCGAAGCCACCGAGCACGTGCTGCTCTCGGGTGCGCTGGCCTTCCTCGATCGGAGCGTGGGCGAGGTCATGGCACCCGCATCCCGCCTCGTGACCGTGCCGTCGACGGCGACGGTCGCGAATGCGGAGGCGTTGCTGCACCGCTCCGGGCACTCCCGAGTGCTCGTCACCGGCGCGACCGCGGACGACGTCGTCGGCTTCCTCCACGCGAAGGACCTGCTGCAGATCCCCGACGACCGTCGGCACGGCCTGCTGCCGCCGGGCCTGGTCCGGGTCGCGTTGCGCGTCCGCCCCGACGACCGGCTCAGCGACCTGCTCCTGCGGATGCGACGCGCGCGACGACACGTCGCGGTCGTCTCGGACGAGGAGGATGAGCCCGGCGGTGCTCGGGGCGGCGAGCGCGTCGTCGGCCTCGTCACGTTGGAGGACGTCCTGGAGGCGATCGTCGGCGACATCCGTGACGAGACGGACCGGGGCCGCGCTGCCCCGGATGCGGGTTCAGCGCAGGAACGGGAGGTGTGAGGTGGACGGGGGATCAGCGACGGTGGGTGGCGTCGGGGCATCGACGTCTCGGGAGGGCGAGCGACGTCTCGCCGACCGACTCGCGGAGATGCTGCGGGCACCGACCGGCCCGGACGTGATCGTCGAGGACCTCGTGCGGCTCTCCGGCGGAGCGTCGCGGGAGACCTGGGCGTTCACGGTGCGGTCCCGGAATGCCGAGGTGACCCGTTCGCTCGTGCTGCAGCGTGAACGGGCCGGCGGCAGCGCCACCAGCAGGCAGATGGGCGTGCAGGCGGAACTGCTCCGCGCCGCGGCCGACGCCGGTGTGCCGGTGCCGGGACTGGTCGCGATCGACGCCGACGGCTCGATGCTGGGCGCTCCGGCGATGGTGATGGAGCGCGTCGAAGGGGAGACGATCGCCCGTCGGATCCTCCGCGACGACGCCTACGGCACGGCGCGCGGTCAGCTCACGGGCCAGGTCGGCGCCGCGCTGGCGGCTCTGCACCGGACGGACGTGAGTCGGCTCGACGGCCTCGATGAGGTGGACCAGCTCGCTCAGATGGGCGAGCTCCTCGACCTCCTGGGAGCACCCCACCCAGCCTTCGAGATCGGTCTGCGCCACCTCCGGGCGACCAGGCCCCCGACGCGTGGGAGCGGGCTCGTCCACGGCGACTTCCGGATGGGCAACCTGGTGGTCTGTCACGACGGGCTTCGTGCCGTGCTCGACTGGGAGCTCGCCCACATCGGTGACCCTGCCGAGGACCTCGGTTGGTTCTGCGTGAGGGCGTGGCGGTTCGGATCGCCGCTGTCGGCCGGTGGTGTCGGGAGCGTCGAGGAGCTCGTCGATGCGTACGTCCGCGCCGGCGGCGTGGCCGTGTCGGTGGAGGAGGTCCGCTGGTGGGAGGCCTTCGGGACACTGCGGTGGGGTGTGATCTGCATCATGCAGGCAGCCGCCCACCTCACCGGGATGAGCCGATCGGTCGAGCTCGCGGCGATCGGGCGGCGCGTGGCCGAGAACGAGGAGGACCTGCTCGAGATCCTCGCCGGGCCGTCTGGGTACGAGCCGCGGACCGCGGACGCGGAATCGGTCGACGTCGGGCACCTGCCGCAGGACCGACCGACCGCTGCCGAGCTGCTCGACGCGGTCGGCGAGTACCTGGTCGAGGTCCGTGACGGGGTGGACGGTCGGGTCGGCTTCCATGCCCGTGTCGCCGCCAACGTGGTCGCGATCGTGCGGCGGGAGATCGAGCTGGGTCCGGCCCAGGACGTGGCGCACCGCTCGCGGTTGGCATCGCTCGGTGTCGCCGATGACGCCGAGCTCGCCGCGTCGATCCGGAGCGGAGCTGTGGACGACCGCATGGACGAGGTGGTCGCAGCGGTGCGGGCATCGGTGCGCGACAAGTTGGCGGTGTCGAACCCCGGGTACTGGCTCCGGCCGTGAGCACCCGCTGCATCGGTGAGCTCGACGGGTTGCGCTGGTTCGAGCGCGTGTCGCCGGTTGCAACAGCGCTGGGTCCTGAGCACACTGCTCGACATGCAGATCGGCGTGTTGGGTGGGACGGGTCCGGCGGGGAGTGGGCTCGCTGCCCGCCTGGCGTCGGTCGGCTTCGAGGTGGTCATCGGCTCTCGGTCCAAGTACCGGGCGATGGAGGTGGCCGACCGCCTGCTCGCCAAGTGGGCTGATCGTGAGCTGGCGATCGGTGCCGGCGACAACCACACCGCAGCGTCGGCCGAGGTGGTGTTCGTCGCGACGCCGTGGGATGCCGCAGCGGCGACGGTCAAGGACTGCGAGCGCGAGCTGAAGGGCAAGGTCGTGATCTCGATGGCGAACGCGCTCGCGCGGGTCGGCCACGAGTTCCAGCCGCTGGTGCCCCCGAGAGGTTCGGTGGCGGCGTCGGTCCAGGCAGCGGTACCACGGTCGCTCGTCGCTGCGAGCATGCACCACGTGCCGGCCGCCGAGCTCGGCGACATCGCCCATCCGGTCGAGTCCGACGTGCTGGTCTGCTCCGATCACCCCTCCGCGACCACGACCACCATCGACATCGTGTCGCGCATCCCGGACCTGCGTGCGGTGGATGCCGGGGAGCTGTCGAACGCCGCGCCGATCGAGGCGTTCGCCGCGGTGCTGCTGCAGGTCAACGTCAAGTACAAGACCCGCGTCGCGATCCGGTTCACCGGCCTGCCGGCCTGAGGCAGCGACGGCCTGCCGGCCTGAGGCAGCGACGGCCTG
>JAFDWA010000520.1 GCA_018268735.1 Actinomycetota bacterium
ACCCACACCTCCCACGACCGCGCCCGTCGCATCCACCGACCAGCGCCCACCGGTGGACAACGGGACCGATCCGCCCGCTCCCGACTGCACGAACTGGCGCTATGCCGGACTCTCGGCGACGAACCTGCCGCCCGAGTGGGACAAGGACGACTACCGGTTCAGCTCCACGCGCGATCCCGGCTCCTCCCGCTCCCCGCACCGGTGGTGCGGCCAGCTCGGCGCGGCAGTGGACCTCGCGTGGAACGTCGAGCAGGGTCGGCCCGACGTCGTCATCGCCGTCCTCGACTCGGGGATCGAGTGGCACGACCGCTCCGCGATGGCGGAGCTCGCCGACCAGGCCTACCTGAACCGTGGCGAGCTCCCGGTGCCCCAGCCGGCCGGCACCGGTGCCGACCCCTACGACTCGAACGGCGACGGGCGCTTCACCGTGTCGGACTACAGCCACGACCCTCGGGTCACCGACCGGAACCACAACGGCGTGCTCGACCCCGAGGACCTCATCCTCACGTTCTCAGACGGCCGTGACGACGACCACGACGGCTACGTCGACGACATCTCGGGATGGGACTTCCTCCACAACGACAACGACCCACTCGACGACGTCGACTACGGGCACGGCACCGGCGAGGCACGCGACTCGACCGCAGCGCACAACGGCCAGGGAGCAGCGGGGACCTGCGGGGGCTGCCTGCACCTCCCGGTCCGGGTCGCCGACTCGTTCATCGCAGACGGTGGACGGTTCGCCGCGGGCGTCCTCTTCGCGCTCGACACCGGCGCCTCGGTCATCCAGGAGGCCCTCGGCGCGATCAACAACCCACCGCAGGCGCAGCAGGCGGTCGACGCGGCGTGGCACCGAGGCGTCCCGGTGATCGCGTCGATGGCCGACGAGCAGTCCCAGCACCCCAACCTGCCGGGGGCGCTGTCGCACACGATCCCCGTCAACTCGATCACCGAGCAGGGACGCTTCCTCGGCGACACCGCCCGGCAGCTGCTCGGACGTCGCGACACGCTCGCGCTCAACGGCTGCACCAACTACGGCGGTCTCGCCTGGGTGAGCGTGCCGAGCAACGGATGCTCCTCAGAGGCGACCGGCGACTCGGCGGGCATGGTCGGGCTGATCGAGTCAGCAGCCAGGAACGCCGGGATCGCCCCCAACCCCTCGCTGGTGGCGGCCGGCGCCACCGGGCCGAGCGCGAATCGGCTCAGCTCCTCGGAGGTCGCCCAGGTGCTGCGGGCGACCGCCGACGACATCGACTTCTCCACACCCACGGGCAGCCCGCCCGGCAGCCTCGACAAGGCCGACGACCAGACCGACGACCTCGGCCAGCAGCGGTTCCCGACGGTGCGCGGATGGGACTCGACCACCGGCTACGGCCGGGTCAACGCCTACGAGGCGGTGCGGGCGGTTCGGGCAGGCGCGATCCCGCCGGAGGTCGACATCACCGGTCCGGACCGATTCGGCCTGCTCGACACGACCGGCACCGCGACCGTGAGCGGCCACGTCGCGGCGCCGCGGTCCCCGTCGTTCTCCTATCGCGTCGAATGGGCCGTCGGGTTGCAGACCCCGCAGTGGCCCGGGACCGACCAGTGGCACGTCGTCGCAGAGCGGTCCGGGCTCACCGCCGCCGTCGACGGCGACCTCGGCACCATCGACCTGGCGAGCGTGGCCGCAGCGCTGCCC
>JAFDWA010000521.1 GCA_018268735.1 Actinomycetota bacterium
CGGCGAGCTGCGCGCCTGGATCAATGAACCGCAGGCGATGGGGCTCACCGAGCCTCTGGCCGACCTGGTCATCCTGGTGTGGGCCGCCGCGACCGACCGCACCTTCACCGACCACGGCGGACCGGCACGCACCGACATCGGGGCGCTCGGCGACCACCTGGAGGTGGTGGCCGAGGAGCTCCCCGCACCCGACGTGTGGAAGGTCGCCCGGAGCAGGGCCGAGAAGGTGTTCGGTGTGGCGCAACTCCCCGCGGCGCCGTCCGCGGTCGGTCTCGCCAAGCTCAGCGCCGGGCTGTCGTCCAACGTCATGGCGCACCGCGACGAGGCCGCCGAGTTGGTGAACGGACTGGAGTCGGTTGCCGCGCTCGTCGACGGCAGCGACGCGCGGCGGGTCCGGACCGCCCGCACCGCGTCGACGCTGCTCAACGCGCTCGGAACAGCAGCCAAGAACATGGAACGCCTCGACGCGCTCGTCGACGCCGACCTGTCGCCGAGCCCCGAGGCGATCGGCGCGTCGATCAAGTCCGCCGGCCCGGCCACCGGCACGATCCGGGTGGTCGACCTCCAGATCATCGCCGCCGCGCTCGCCCGATCCGAGGGTGCCGGGTTGCGCGACGAGCTGGTGGCACTGCTCGACGCCGACGAGCTGGCCCGACCGATGGCCCCCGCGCTGCGCGAGCTGTACCAGCAGGCCCGCGACCTGGTGATCGTCGAGCAGCCGACCCCGCCGGTGCCCGACCCGGCACCCGTTCGCCCTGCGCCGTCGTCACCGACCCCGTCACCGACCCCGTCGCCGGGCAGCTCGACGATCAGCGACAGCGGCCTGGACCGGCCGGCCGCGGTCAAGCGACTGAAGGAGCTGCGCAAGCAGATCGAGTCAGGCGACGTGGCCGGTGAGCGGTTCGACATCACCATCACCGCATACGACTCGCTGACCACGCACGACACCGTCACCACGAACGACACCGTCACCACGAACGACACCGTCACCACGAACGACGCCATCACCACGCACGACGCCGCCAGCGGACCGCCGGACGGAGCATGAGCCAACCGACCACCGCCCGCGTCGCCACCGCCGAGCTGGTGCGCCAGCTCGTCCGCGAGGTGCACGAGCAGATCGTCGACCGTCGCCACCCCGAACCGCTCGTCGTCGGCGCCCGGGCCCGACCGGTGTGGGACGCCGGCACGCTCCTCGACGACTCCTCCGGGCGGATCGAGGTCGCCGCGGTGACCTCGCCGCTGGCGGCCCGACGGGCGATCCTCGACTTCGGCGCCGACCCCGACAACGCCGCCGCGACGTTGGTGCTGCTCACCGACCTGCCCGAGTCCGCGCTCGGCAACGACGTGCTCGCCCGACTGGTGCGACCGCGGCTGATCGGGCTGAGCGAGTGGGACGCGGTGCGACGCCGCTTCGGCGTCGCACGACTCGACCCCGCCTTCAACGACGGCGAGTACAGCTGGATGTCGAGCGTGCTGCTCGAGCTGCCCGCCGCGTCGATCCCCGCCGGCATCGGCGTGCTCAGCACCGAGATCGCGCTCCGGGCCGTCACCGAACACCTCCTCGGCGGCGACGGCACCTCGGTCGAGCAGCTCCTCGTCGCCACCGCCACATCGGGGTTCGCGGACCGCGTCGCGGCGACCGAACCGACGAGGATCGCCCAGCTGTGCGCGACGCTGG
>JAFDWA010000522.1 GCA_018268735.1 Actinomycetota bacterium
CGCTGCAGCTCGATACTTGTCGTGGGTTCGGATCGACTCGTCGCTCGAGACCTGGGAGATCCCGGGTTGGGCGATGCCGTGGATCGGCTTGTTTTCGCTCGTGGGCGCGCTCGCGGCCGTGGCACTCGGACTACTCGCGATGACGCGGCCGTCGATCGGCGCCGGCGTGGCGCTCTCCGGTGTCGGGTGGGCGATCACGTTCGTTGCGGGCATGACCATCGTAGCGGCCGTGTCCACGCCGACAGTCCAGGCTCCGCGCTGGGTCGCCGACCGCCTCGCGGCGCTCTCTGAGAAGGCAGTCGAGCTTGCGGGATCGAGCCCCGTCGACGTCACCGTTCCCGTGATGCCCGCCAAGCTCACCATCGGATTCTCGGTTGGCTTCGGAGCGATGCTTGCCTTCGCGAGCGGGCTCATCATCATGGCGTGCGCAGGGGTCGTCTGCCAACAGGCTGCAAGTCGGGTGCGCCCATGAACGCCGCCATCGACGCACTCGTGTTGTTCCTCGTGCTGATCGTCGGGGTGTGGACCATCGGGTTCGGCCTGCTCGGCGTGACCATCGCACACAGCAGCCGTATCGGAGCTCTGTCCGGGTTCACTGTCGGCGCGGTGTTCGGCCCCTTCGGGCTCGCGTGGCTGTGGTGGCGATCGAGACGAGTGCAACGCGACGAAGCCGAGGCCCCCCGCACAATGGATGACCTACGCCCTCGGGAGGAAAGTAGAGACCGAGGAATTTCAATGTGAGCACGGTCGACCGAGATCTGATGCCGTTCTCGTCGAATCCGGGCTCAGCGATCGAGCACCCACTCGAGTACAGCGGCTCGAACCGACACTGACCTGTCGCTGGGTCCGAAGAGCCGAACACGAGGGTCATCTCGGCACTCATCGGCGACCTCATCGATCACCGGCATGGGTGACAGAACCACCGCGCTCGGCTTCATGTGCTCCGCGCGCGCCGCCGTGAAGGCGAACCGCGATCGCTCCGCTGCATCAAGGTCCCCTGATGTAGATCGTTCGGGTAGGCCTGGCAGGTACAACACGTCGACGTCATCAATGTCGGCAGGATCCCGTTCCTCGGTCACCGCCGCTAATGCCTGCGACAACCGGGCCATCCGCTCCGTGCGGCCAGGGGCTGCCATCACAACCAGCTTCCGCGGCGGGAAGGTGCCGAGGATGTCGATGAACGATCGGGCTGCCCTCGAGTTCAGGTCCCCGCTGATCGCCACCACCTGCTCAGAGACGGGACCTGCTTCGTCCTCGACAGCCCGCAGGTCGATGAGGGCTTGTGTCGGATGCGACGTCGTGTCGCCGGCATTGACGAACGCCACCGGGCAGGTCCTGGCCAGGTCCAGGTCTGCAACCGCGACATCGCTGCGCATGACGACGGCGTCGACCATCCCGCTCACCGTCCGCAGCGTGTCGGTCACGGACTCGGGAGCGCTCATCAGTGCCCCCGAACGCCGCTCGTTGATGTCGACCACATCCAGACTCAGGCGCAGTCCGGCCGTGTGGAAGCCGACGAACGTCCGCAGCGATGAGGTCAGGAACAGCAGGGCGATAGCGCCTCCACGCGGTGAAGCGGACTGTTGGTCCAGCTCACGACTCCGATCCAACAGTGCACGAATCTCCTGGGCGTTCAGGTCCGTCACGTTCACAAGGTGCATCG
>JAFDWA010000523.1 GCA_018268735.1 Actinomycetota bacterium
GACCGAGGAGATGACGAGCCACAGGACGAGCCACAGGGCGAGCCGAGAGGGAGCCGAGAGGGAGTCGATGGCAGCGGACGGGACATGTCCTTCACCTGGTTGATCGGCCACAACGTCTGGTCGAAGAAGGTGCGCTCGATGCTCACCGCGTCCGCGGTGGCGATCGGGGTCATCGTCGTCGTCGTGCTCGGCATCGTGACCGACAGCATCCGCACCACGGCTGCCGGCGTGCTCAAGGTCGGTGCCGCCGACTTCACCGTCTCGCAGAAGGGTCTGAGCGACATCCTCGAGAGCGCGCTCACCGATCAGCAGTTGCAACGGGTCAAGGAGGTCCCCGGCGTCAAGAGCGCGATCGGCGTCCTGCTCGACACCGAGGCGCTCAACAAGGACAACCCCCTCGTCGTCGAGGTCGGCATCCGCCCCGAGGACCTCGCACCGTTCGGCGTTCGGATCGCCGACGGTCGGGCGTTCACGCCGGAGAGCAACGACGAGATCATGATGGGCATCCGCCTCGCCCAGAACCTCGGCGTCGGCCCGGGTGACACCATCAAGATCGGCGGCGGCCAGAAGAAGATCGTGGGCGTGTTCAACACCGGCAACACCTTCGGCGACTCGACGGTGATGTTCCCGCTCGTGCCGTTCCAGGCATATGAGCGACAGCCCGGCGGCCTGTCGCTCTTCTTCGTCAAGACCGACAAGGGCGTCCCGCCCGGCCAGGTCGAACGGCGGATGGAGAAGGACAACCCGATCCTCCTCGGCATCAAGAACCTGCTCGAGTTCGGTCGGGCCGATCGGAGCTACGAGCTCATCACGGCAGCCGACCGGGCGGCGACGATCGTCGCAGTGGTCGTCGGTGCGATCGTGGTGGCGAACGCGATGCTGCTGTCGCTCGTCGAGCGCTACCGGGAGTTCGGGGTCCTGCGGGCGATCGGCTGGTCGCGTCGGCGCCTGTTCGCGCTGATCTTCGGCGAAGCGGGGATCATCGCGTTCATCGGGGCCTGCCTCGGCGTCGGCATCGCCTTCCTCGCCGTGTGGATCCTCCAGGGCCTCCCGGAGCTCGCCGGGATCCTCAAGCCGACCTTCGAGGGGTGGGTGTTCGGCCGGGCGCTGCTCACAGCGGTCGCGGTGACCGCCCTCGGCGCGCTCTACCCGGCGATCCGCGCCGCTCGCCTCTCACCTCAGGAGGCGATGCGCCGTGAATGAGCCCACGCAGCCGGGCACCGGAGGCACGGCGGGCGCCGGTGCGACGCTCACGCTCCCACCCGAGCCCGCGATCGAAGCCGTCGACGTCCGCAAGTCCTTCGACCGGGGTGTGGTGACCGCGCTCGACGGCGTCACGATGCGCGTGGAGCGGGGGGAGTACGTGGCGATCACCGGGCGGTCCGGCTGCGGCAAGTCGACCCTCATGCACCTGCTCGCAGCGCTCGACCACCCCGACAGCGGCACGCTGCGGGTCGACGGTCGCGACATCACCCACCCGGACCACGTGAACCAGTACCGACGCCACGAGGTGGGCCTGGTGTTCCAGCTCCACAACCTGCTCCCGCACCTCGACGCCCTGTCCAACATCGGCGTCGCGATGCTCGGCACCCACACGTCGGGAGCGCAGCGCCGTGCCCGGGCGGCGGAGCTGCTGGCGATGGTCGAGCTCGACCACCTCG
>JAFDWA010000524.1 GCA_018268735.1 Actinomycetota bacterium
AGGCGCTACCTTGCTGCTGGTATCCGATCACACCGCGCCGGTTCCGACGGTGCTCCCATAGACTTCGGTCCTGCCGAGCAGGTGCAGGGCTCAGAGAGGTGTCGAACATGTCGCAACACATGGTGATCTTCCAGACAGCTGATGGAAGTCCCGCGTACAGCCAGTTCGAGTCGATCAACGAGGCGGTGGCATTCGTCGAGTCGCTCCGGAACGACCAGGGCATCGAGAACGCCCGGATGTTCGAGCTCAACGAGATCAAGTTCGAGTTGAAGCCCGTCTACAAGGTCGAGCTGAAGGAGTTGACCCCTGCGCCCAGTTCGAAGCCGGCAGCTCCTCCCAGCGCTGGGCCGGCCGCGACCGCCGCGTCGGCACCGCAAGCGCCTGCGGCTCCTGCAGCACCTGCTCCCTCCACTGCTGCGGCCCCCCCACCGTCGGCTCCTGCAGCAGCCGCACCGGCTCCGTCCCCGGTCGCTCCGCCGCCCAGCACGCCCGCGCCCGGCGCAGCAGCGCCGGGGGCACCAGGTCCGACTCCGACGCCGCCCGCAGACGAGCCCGCCGACCAGCCCACGAGACGAGGTCTCTTCGGCCGCTGACGCTGTCGGCACCGCGTCAGCCAACTGGCGAGGGTCCGACACGGCGCCAGTCGCCACCTGCAGCGCCACGGGATGGGTCGCCGTCCCGTGGCGCTGTCGCGTGTGGTGCTGGGCGCGTGTGGTGCGCGAGGTGCTGTCCGGCCTGCTCAGTGCAGCAACGTGAACCCACCGACGATCACGACGCTCATCACGACCCCGATCACCGCTGCCGCAGTCACGACACCCAGCCCGAGGAGGAATGCGGCACGCACGCGGACGGCGCTGGGCACCTCCACGAGGAGGCGAGGCACCTCGTCGGCATCGGTGCGAGAGTCGGCGTGTCCCCCGCTGTTCGGGTGTCGATCGCGCGAGCGGCGCCGGACGACCCTGGACGGGGTCACAGCAGCGGGGGCTGCCACCTCCGCGGTCGTGGCAGGCTGGAGCGGTGGACGGCGACCGAACATGGTGATCGCGAACCCCGCTGCTGACACAGCGACGATCAGCACCCCGATGCTCAACGTGGGCATGGTGCCCCTCGCATCCGGTCGCTTGCTGCCGGGTGACCGGGTCGGTGACCCTTCCGATGCGTCGGTGCTCGTCGCATGACGACGACGAGACTACCGAGCGACGACGGACCACCCGACCCAGGTGTCGAGCCTTCGGACGGGTCGACGGATCCACCGGAGCCGACGGACGCTCTGGTCCCCGATCGTCGCCCCCGGGTCCGTCGTCGGGTCCTGTGGACCGCGGTCGTCATCCTGACGCTGTCGGTGATCGCCGGGGTGCTCTTCATCCCGACGCCGTACTACCTGTTCGAGCCGGGGTCGGTCCGACCAGCGGAGACCCGCATCGACGTGACAGGGACGAAGTCGTTCGAGACCGACGGCGAAGTCCTGTTCACCACGGTGTACGTGGACCAGGCGACCCTCGCGACCCTGCTTCGCGGCGTCCTCGACGATGCGGTCGAGATCAAGAGCGAGAAGGAGGTGTACGGCCCGGAGGGACGGGCGGCATCCCAGAGGGACAACCAGCAGCGCATGGACCTCTCGAAGCTCGTCGCCACGAAGGTGGCGCTGCAGTACCTGGGGT
>JAFDWA010000525.1 GCA_018268735.1 Actinomycetota bacterium
GCTCACCGAGGTCGTCCCCTACGAAGACGGATCCAGCATCGAGGTACGACGCAACGAGGAGTGGACCGACCTGCTCGCGGCGTCGACATCAGCGCGCTACCTCCCGTTCGAGATGCTGAGCCCGACCGCCTTCCGCAACGGACGCCTCGCCGATCCCGTGCCGACGGCAACCCGCGTGTTCGGGTCACTTCTGGACAGGTGGCGACGGTTCGGACCGGACGACCTGCAACCCGCGATCGATCTGCGTTCCTGCGAGCTGGTCACCTCGTTCATGTCCGGAAGGACCGAAACAGTGCACCTCCTGAACAAGCGGTGGCCGGGGTTCGTCGGCAAGGTCACGATCCACGCAGCAGGTGGGGACCCGAGGGACTGGCGGGTCCTCGACGCCCTCGCCCGGCTCGCCGTGTACTCCGGCATCGGCACGTCGACGACCTTCGGCATGGGTCAAGCGCGCTACATGCCGGAGCACCGACGCGCACGTGACGACGCAGCCGGCCACGATCGATCATCGACCCTCTGATCGATCGTGGCCGAAGCTGCAAACCCGGTCCGCGCACAGCACCACGTCGATTGGTGACGACGAGGAGGACGACATGGACGAGGAGAACGACGTGGACGCCCAAGCAACCACAGCATCCAGTGACGGCTCCGACTCGAGCCCGGCGGTGATCGCCGCACCGTGGGACCCGGTCGGCACACGTGTGGTTGGGCTGCGACTCGAGTCGCTCCGACTCGCCGTCGGCGACGACGTCACCCGAGCGGCGATCCGTGAGCAGATCGAATTCCTCGGGGCGTTGCACGGGTACGCCCACGTCACGTTCTGCCTCCAGTACCTCGTGGAGCCGCTGGCACCGAGAGCGGAGGACCGACTGCAGATCGACCTCATCGCGGCCAGCACCGGCGAAGCTGGTCCACCGTCGACTCAGGACATGCGGGAGTTGGTGGAGGACCTGGAAGACCTCTTGCAGAGCCACGATCGGTGGTATCGCTTCGAGCGCATCGTCGACGACGACGCTCTCGCCCACGCACTCTCACCCTTCGAGATCTCGGCGGCCATCGAGGTGCTGCGACGTGAGGAGCCGGTCGGCACCGCACTCCTGCGGAGAGGCGTCGGCTTCGGTGCCGACCTCACCGTCGAGGAGGTGCAGCAGCTCTCGGCCTTCTCCGCGTTCCAGCTGACCGATGACCCGCGATCCGACCTCATCGCGTTGCTCATGGCCCAGGACCATCCTGTGGTGTTCCGGGTCACGGCCAAGCCGACATCCCTCTCCGCCGAGGAACGCCTCGCGCTCGGTGCCCTCGACCGGCACTGGCCGGCGCCGACCGGGCCGGGAACCCTCGATGACGTCGCCCGGCGATCGCTGCAGGCCATGGCGTTCGTCGACCCGAACTTCGAGGTCACGGTCACCATCGCAGGCGACCGCCGCCTCAGCCCGACCCTCGTCGAATCCGTCGGCATCGCCGTCTCACCACCGCAATCACCGACGGCCGCTGCGACGAGCATCTCCGGCGGCTACGAGCTCGCCCCGATCGCCGACACCGACCTCTCGGGGTCCGCTCTCGGCCGGGAGTCGAGCGACGTCGATTGGTTGGCACCGCAACCGCTGCGACGGCTCCGGCGCGTGATGGGACCTTGGGAGCTCGCTGCG
>JAFDWA010000526.1 GCA_018268735.1 Actinomycetota bacterium
CGAGCGACCGCGATCACCGCGACGTGCTGGACCGCCTCCGCGAGTACCTGCCAGGACGCGGACGGATGCTCGACTTCGGCGCCGGCTGGGGCCAGTTCACCGCCGCCGCCGCAGCGGACGGCTGGGACGTCACCGGGATCGAACCGACGCCGGGCCGAGCCCTGTACGCACGAGAGTCGCGTGGCCTCGACGTGCGCACCACGACGCTCACCGAGGACCTGTTCCCCGCCGAGCACTTCGACGCGGTGGTGTCGCTGCAGGTGTTCGAGCACCTCGACGACCCGGCCTCGGAGCTCGATCGCATCATGCGGGTGCTGCGACCCGGGGGGATCCTCGCGGTCGAGGTGCCGAGCATCGCATCGCCGCTGGTGCGGGTCATGGGAGGCAGCCACCGCCACTTCACCCCGGACCACTTCTGGTTCTTCTCACCGGAGACACTTCGCCACCTGCTCCGCTCCCACGGGTTCGTCGCGCGTGAGACCTACCTGCCGACCCGTCACCTGTCGGTGTCGTGGGTGTCGCAGGCCGTGCTTCGACGCTACCTCCCCGATCAGATCGGCGAGCGACTCGTCACCGGTGTGCAGCGCTCGCCGATCGGCGACATGGTCGTCCCGCTGAACGTCGGCGACATCGTCATGGCGATCGCCCAGAAGCCCTGGTGAGCACCACGGTGCGGACCCAGAGCGGCACCGCCACGCCGCCGGTCGCGGACAGCGCGCCATCGCGCACCGACGATGCATCGGCGACGCTGTCGGCACGACTCGCACGGGTCGACCGCCGCCTGAACGGCCGCCTCCACCTCTGGACGATCCTGGTCGCCACGATCGTCGCGTGGCTGGTCCGCTTCGACCAGGACGACGCCTTCATCACCTACCGCTTCGCTCGCAACCTCGCCCGCGGCGACGGACTCGTGTTCGTCCCGGGCCAGCGTGTCGAGGGCTACACCAACTTCCTGTGGACGGTGCTGCTGTCCATCCCAGAACGCCTCGGAGTGCCGGTGGTCGGCTTCGGCCAGGTCCTCGGACTCTGCTCGTTCGTCGTGGCCCTCGCCCTCGCTCACCGCCTGTCGGCACGTTTCTTGGACACCCGTGGCCGCCGCCTGCTGGCGCTGGTCGTCCTGTGCGCCAACATGACGTTCCTCGCCTACGCGACCAGCGGCATGGAGACCATGTTGCAGACCGCGCTGATCCTGGGCGTCGCGAACCTGCTGCTGCCCACCGACGGAGGCGCTCCCCGGCGCTGGGCACCGTGGGCTGCGGCCGGTCTGCTCGGCGCGCTGGCGCTGCTCACCCGGCTCGACTCCGCGGTGCTCGTCGTCGCGATCGCAGGGGTGGCCGTCGTGTCCGCCGTCTGGGCGGAACGTGATCGCAGCATCCGACCGGCGCTCGTGGGGATGACCGGCCGGGCAGCGGTCGCCGGGCTCGTCGGGCTCGCCACGCTCGCACCCTGGCTGATCTGGAAGCTCGACTACTACGGAACGGTCACACCGAACACCTACGTCGCGAAGGCCGGCGCGCCGATCACTGCACGACTTCTCTACGGCGGCGTCTACCTGGCGGCCTTCTTCCTGAGCTATGGGGTCTTCCTCCTGCTCCCTCGCCTGCGCGACACCTGGCGGGCCCGCCGATCGCTCGGCGCGCTCGCCCCG
>JAFDWA010000527.1 GCA_018268735.1 Actinomycetota bacterium
CCTTCGGCAACACCACGGCGCCGATCGTCAGCGGCCCCGCCCACGCGCCGCGGCCCACCTCGTCGATGCCGACGACGACGTCGTCGCCGGCGTCCCACAGCTCCTTCTCGATCGCGAGCGTCGGCCCGCGCCGGCGACCGGCCACGCCGCGCACCGTAGCGCCGCGACGACCGACGACGGGATCCACTCCCCCGACACCGGTGGACGGGTCCAACCTGAGCGGATTGCCGGGTTCGGGCCTTGAGTTCCGACGCCGCCTGACCGAAGGTTGTTCCGGTGGCCGTCCAGCCGATCGGCGCACCGGGCTGCACCGCACGGGGATGTGGCCGGCCAGAGCAGACCACGAGGACCCCGGCGAGATGACGAGGACGAGCGCATGGTGACGAGCAGACCACGGACCGCAGCGCCAGACGAGGTCATCCCGGTGATGGGGGTCGGCACCGTCGTCGAGGTCCACTGCCGCTTCGACCAGCGCTGGACGACGGGGTTCACCGTGGTCGAGGTCGCCGACGACGGGTACCGACTCCGACGGACCTCGGACGGCGCGGTGCTGCCCGCCTGGTTCCCTCGGGAGCAGGTCCGGCCGTGGCGCCGCGACCTCTGATCGCTGCGACACCCACACCCGGGACGCCGAACCAGCGTCGGTACGCTGCGACCCATGACCGACCTCGCCGACAGGCGACCGACCGACGACTCGGCGCGGGTGGTGCACCACGTGGACGTGGTCGCGCACACGCACTGGGACCGCGAGTGGTACTCGCCGTTCCCGACGTTCCGACTGCGCCTCGTGGACCTGCTCGACGAGCTGCTCCCCCGCCTCGAGTCCGACCCCGGCTTCACGCACTTCCAGCTCGACGGTCAGATGGCGGTCGTCGACGACTACCTCGGGCTCCGACCCGGGTCCCAGGACCGCCTGCGGCGCCTCGCGTCGACCGGCCGACTGTCGATGGGCCCCTGGTACGTCCTGCCCGACGAGTTCCTCGTCTCCGGCGAGACCCACGTCCGGAACCTGCAACGCGGCCTGCGACGCGCTGGCGAGTTCGGCGGCGCGATGCAGGTCGGCTACCTGCCCGACATGTTCGGCCACATCGCGCAGATGCCGCAGATCCTCGCCCAGTTCGGCTTCGCCGACGCCGTCGTCTGGCGTGGTGTCCCGTCGGAGGTGCACAGCCCGGCGTTCCGCTGGGAGGCACCCGACGGATCCGCGGTGCGCGCCGAGTACCTGCCCGCCGGCTACGGCAACGGCTCCGAGCTTCCCGAGGACCCTGCGCAGGTCCGGGAGAAGGTCGAGGCCTTCCGGCTCCTGCACGGCGACCTCGTCGGCGACCCGATCCTGCTGATGGCCGGGATGGACCACGAGGTCCCGCCGGCGCACCTCAGCTCGGTGATCGCTGCGCTCGATGCCGAGGAGGCGACCCGCGACGACGGCGACGTCTACGAGCTGCGGATCTGCTCGCTCGCCGAGCACCTGGCCAGCTCGCCTCGCGCGGATCTGCCGGTGATCTCGGGAGAGATGCGTTCGGGTCACCGGGCGAACGTGCTCATGGGGGTCGCCTCCAACCGGGTCGACGTCAAGCAGGCCGCCGCCCGCGCCGAGCGGATCCTCGAGCGGATCGCCGAACCGCTCGCAGCGCTGTGGCTGTCG
>JAFDWA010000528.1 GCA_018268735.1 Actinomycetota bacterium
TGCGCCGCCTGGGCCTTCTTGTCCGGACCCAGGACCATCGTCATGTTGCGACCGTCCTGCTTCGGCATGACCTCGACCCGTCCGAGGTGTGCAACCTCCTCGGCCACCCTGTCGAGGATCCTCCGGCCGAGCTCGGGATGCTGCATCTCACGACCTCGGAACATGATCGTGATCTTCACCTTGTGGCCCTCGCCGAGGAACTGGGCGACCTTGCGCGTCTTGGTGTCGAAATCACCGCCACCGATCTTCGGCCGGTACTTCATCTCCTTGACGACGATGTTGGTGGCCTTCTTGCGCGACTCCTTGGCCCGTTGCTGCGCCTCGTACTTGAACTTCGTGAAGTTCATGATGCGACACACCGGCGGGTTGGCCTCAGCCGCCACCTCGACGAGGTCGAGGTCGAGGGACCTGGCGGTCGCCAGGGCCTCGGGCAGCGGCTTGATGCCGAGCTGGTCCCCGTCCGGTCCGATCAGTCGGACCTCACGAGCGCGGATGCGGTCGTTGATG
The DNA here is from genome assembly GCA_018268735.1 of Actinomycetota bacterium. Lineage (GTDB taxonomy): Bacteria > Actinomycetota > Acidimicrobiia > Acidimicrobiales > Microtrichaceae > Dermatobacter. Next base: position 508 of record JAFDWA010000528.1, read on the forward strand.
CGGGGTTCGTCGTTCGATGCGGCAGCTATGGCCGATCACTGCTCAACAGCAGGTCCTTTCCTCGGTGGTCTGTCGGTGTCGAGCCGCCGTCGGAATCGACCGGGGTCGAAAACGACAGAAGCGGATGCCCTCGGGCACCCGCCATGACGTCATCGACCCACCCGGTGGGGAGGGTCTGGATCGACGGATCCCGGACGCACCGTCACGGTGGGTCACCGGCTGGGCCGGGACCGGATCCGTCGTGGCCGGGAGGGGCGGGAGCCCGCTTGCCTCGGTTGTGCGCAGTAGCGTACCAGCCGAGGCCGGAGCGGTCAGGTCCGCGTGCCGAGCGGCACGCCGACCGCCACCGCCGAGACCTCCCTGCACCCTTCCTCCCGACCGACCTGGAGCACACCCATGAGCTCGCTGTGGACACCCGACGGCGAACGGCCCGTCGCCCGAAAGCCGGCGTCGGAGTCGACCGCGCCGAACGGGACGGCATCGGCTCCCATCGATCCGGCCGGCACCGATCCCGGCGCGGAGCCGCTGCGGGCGGCCGCAGCCGCGCTCGGCTTGGACCTCGACGCGATGACCGAGGAGGAGCGGACCCATCTGGCGGGAGAGCTCGAGGAGATGATGCAGGTGCGTCGCCAGGTCGCGGCGACCCCGGCATCGGAGATGCTGACCAACTACCTGATGCGCTTCTTCGACCTGGCCACGATCTACCTGGAGGCCGAGCCGCCGGCGTTCGCCGAGGCCGCCACCGTGATCGAGGCGTTCCGCAGCGTCCTCGACGGTGTCGGCGACCGCTTGGGTGAGCACGAACCGCTGCTGCGCGAGGCGCTCGGGCAGGCCCAGATGGTGTTCGTCCAGGTCAAGAACGCGGCGGGGACCTGACCGAGCGTCCCCAGGGCGTTCTGGGGCGCGGAATCGACAGGTCCTGTCGATTGCGACCCCTATGTTCCGGGAACGGGGGTGACCGGGGAGGCCTCGACGGTTCCGGCGTGCGCTGCGACCAGCCCGATGAGCACCCGCGAGCCGACCGCGATGTCGCGGGTGCCGTCCGATATCGCCGTCGAGTGGAACCGGTGGCGGCCTCCGTCGTCGGTGACGACCACGCCCAACCCGACCTCACGGTCGAACTCGACGACCGTC
>JAFDWA010000529.1 GCA_018268735.1 Actinomycetota bacterium
GACGGACGTGCCACCGGGGTGAACCTCACCCGCTCCGACGACGACCGCATCACCTCGATCGGGCGGAGGTTGCGCACGGCTCACCTGGACGAGCTCCCTCAGCTGTACAACGTCGTCCGGGGCGAGATGTCGATCCTGGGGCCACGGCCGGAGGCACCCGACTTCGTCGACCTCAGCGACCCTGGATGGCAGGCGGTGCTGGATGCTCCACCGGGCATCGCAGGACCGACGCAGATCGCCGTCGGCGACTGGGAGCGGGACATCATCACCGCCGCTCCCGACGGCTCGGCGTACGAGCGCGACGTCGTACCGGTCAAGGTCGCCATCGATCGCTGGTACATCGAGCACGCCTCGCCTGCGGTCGACATCCTGGTCGTCGTCGGCCTCATCCAGCGCATGGCAGGTGCGACGGCCGGACCGCTGCTGCGCAGGATCCGCTCAGGCGTCCCGGATGCAGCAGCGGTCCTGTCGTGAGCAACACCGATGAACCAGGTCGCTCCCGTGCGGATCTGGACCCGGCAGCTGACACCCGGACACCGACAGCAGAACCTCCTGACGTCGAGGTGTTCCGCCTGCTCACCGTGTGCACTGCGAACCGCTGTCGGTCGCCGATGGCGGAGGTCATCGCCGCGGACATGTTGGCAGCTCGCAGGGTGGCGGCCGTCGTGAGCTCCAGCGGACTGATGGAGGACGGGCTTCCGGCGAGCCCGGGTTCGGTCCGCGCTGCAGCCCACCGAGGTCTGGACCTCACGAACCACCTGAGCCGCACGCTCGACCTCGACGACGTGCTCGCTGCGGACCTCATCGTGACCATGGAACGCCGCCACATCGTCGCTGTTGCCGACCTGTGCCTCGATGCCGTCAGCCGGACGTTCACCCTCCGAGAGCTCGCCGACCTCGCGCGGATGGTGGGCCCACGGGCACCGGATCGATCTGCCGCGTCATGGATCGCCGGCGCTGCCACCATGCGAACACCCACTGCGGTGCTCAGCCTCAGCACCGACGACGACCTGGCCGATCCGATGGGAGGGCCCCGGCGCGGCTACCGGAAGGCCGCCGATCAGATCGAGGAGTTCCTCGGCGTCGTCTTCGATGCGCTCTTCCCGGCCGGCGATCCGCCTCCTGCCTGAGCATCCGCCTGCACGCCCGGCTCGATTCCGACCGCGACAGCTCGTTGCGCCACGTCGTCGGCGGCGACGATCCGTGAGTGCAGCACGACCATCGAGAAGCCGACCACGACCACGGACTGGATGGTGAACAGGTGCAGCAGGAAGCTGCCGTAGGACCGACCTCCGAGGAGGCGCCCGAACCCGTACCACAGCAGCGTCGCCGAGACGACCGCGAGGGATCCGCGCACGATGTTCTCCGGTGCCGACCACCAGGGCTGCCTCGATGGCTCCGGTCGGCCACGCCACCCACGGACGATCGGGATGCTCGCCAACGCTGCGACGACGACGGCCAAGCCGAGCCCTCCGACGATGTCGCTCGGCCGGTGCCATCCCGACCCGGCGATGCCGAGGATCTGGAGGGAGACCGCTGCGACAGCGACGATCGACACCGCCGGGCGGGACCGCGGCGGGCTGACCGAGACCGCGACCAGCATCGTCACCGCGACCGAGGCGACGTGCCCGCTCGG
>JAFDWA010000052.1 GCA_018268735.1 Actinomycetota bacterium
CGTAACGCCCACCATCGAACTCCTTGATCGGAGCACGAGCCGGAACGAGACTGCGGTGGGAGCGGCCGCAGTGCGGTCCGAAGGAACCGGGGAGGTCCTGGATGGGGTGCATCGGCACGGGCAAGGGTCGCGTCGGCAGGGCGACGGCGATGATGAAGGCGTCGGTCACAGCGGTGATCGCCGTCGTCGTGATCTCGGCGGCAGCCTGCACGCCACCCGACGGGGGCGGGGGCGGAGGCGGCACTCCGACGACGGGACGGTTCAACGCCATCCCCCGGGATCCTGGACCTTGCGGCCCAGACCAACCTGTCGCTCCGTCGGACTACTTCGCCCGTGCGGACGTCACGAACCTCCCCGTCCGCGCGAACTCGGCGGATTGGACCGGCCGACTGGCCGCCTGGGACGTCGTGAGGCGCGGGTCGTCGGTCGGCGGCAATCTGAGCATCTTCTGGGACAACGCCCCGGCCGCGCCCAGCGCGTTCGGCCAATACGCCTACCCGGTGAACTTCGTCGGTCAGCAATGGCCGATGCAGCACTGGGCGATCCAAGGGATGCTCGCGGGACAGACCCCGTTCCCGCCCGCCCCGTTCTTCACCCCCGTCGACGGCGTCACCTACCCGCAGGCCGGGGACTACCCGGTCATGCAGAACGGAGCGACGACGGCATGGCACCTCGGCTCCCCCGACCTGTGGGGCGGGTTGGACCGCATCGTGTTGTTCCGCGGATCTGACTCGTGCAACACCTATGAGATCACCGGCATGCAGCTCTCCGGCCTCGGCAACCCGGTGACCGGCCCGGCAGACCATGCGACCAGCGGGGTGATCTGGGACGCGCAGTTCCATCCGAGGAGCGCCTTCTCACCCAGCAACTGGTACTGGTCGCCGAACGGCGTCGGCGCGGCAGCCATCCCGATGACCCCGATGGTGCTCCGCGTCGACGAGGTCGCAGCGAAGGTCGGTACCGGCCAGCCACTCGACCACGCGCTCTACTGGGCCGCCTCCACGCCCACGACCGGCAGCCCTGACAACTGCTCCCACTTCGTGTGGCCGGCACGACATGCCGACTGCGGCCATGTGCCGTCACCCGACCCGACGATGCCTGCCGAGGGAGCATGGCTCCGACTCGCGGCGGACTTCCCCGAATCCGGCTACTCGCCGCAGATGCAGGTCATCATCCGGACGCTCAAGACCCGAGGCATGGTGTTCGCCGACGGTGGATCGAACGGCATCTTCGCCGAGCCTGGCGGCTGCCAGGCCGTCGGCGGACCTGCCGTCGACCCCGGGACCGACATCGCCCACTGCTGGACGACCGACACGCTCGCACAGCTGACGGCGAAGCCGATCCCCCTCTCCGCCTTCGACGTCGTCGATCCGACCGCGATGCGATTGGACCAGGCCCTGGACCCGGATCCGAACGCCTCGACCAACGGGCCCGATCCGAACACCGACTCGGACTACCAGAACCTCTGGAGGTGCAAGGCGCCGTACTGCGCCTGACGGCGATGCACTCATCCGGGAGCACTGTCATCCGGGAGCACTGTCATCCGGGAGCACGGCGTACGGGAGCACGGCGTACGGGAAGGTGGAGGGGTTCCCTCCTCGCTCTCGATGTCCTAGGCTCACAACTAGAACTTGATTCTATTTGTGAGCCCGAGACCACCCGCAGACCCGAGCACCCCGAGGGAGACGAGCTGATGGCCAGCACCGACGAGCACTACACCGTGATCTCCGCAGACACCCACGCCGGCGGCAGCCACGCCATGTACCGCGACTACCTCGAGGAGAAGTACCTCGAGGACTTCGACGCCTGGCGCGACAAGTACAAGAACCCGTTCAGCGACCTCGGAGACACCCGCAGGCTCCGCAACTGGGACGACGAGATGCGGACCCGCCAGCAGGACGAGGACGGGGTCGCCGGCGAGGTGATCTTCCCCAACACCGTGCCACCGTTCTTCCCGAGCTTCGTGCTGTTCGCCCGTCCGCCCAAGGACGCCAAGGACTACGAGTACCGCCTCGCGGGGATCCGCGCCCACAACCGCTGGCTCGTCGACTTCTGCGCCCAGCAGCCGGAGCGCCGCAAGGGCATCGGCCAGATCTTCATCAACGACATCGACGACGCCATCGAGGACGTCCGCTGGATCAAGGAGCACGGGCTCACCGGCGGCGCGCTGCTGCCCAACATCCCGCCGGACGTCGACTGGGTGCACCAGCTCAACCACCCCGACTTCGACCGGCTCTGGGCCGTGTGCGAGGAGCTCGACGTCCCGGTCAACGTCCACGGCGGCACCGGCACGCCGATGTACGAGCCGGTGCCCTCCTCGGCGCTGATGCTGATCGCAGAGGTCCCGTACTTCAGCCGTCGACCGCTGATCTACCTCATCCTCTCCGGGGCCTTCGAGCGGTTCCCCGGGCTCAAGTTCGTGCTCACCGAGTCCGGTGCCGACTGGATCCCCGAGCTCGTCCGTACCCTCGACGGCCACCTCGAGTCGATCCGAGCGACCGGCGAGATCGGCGAGCTGCGGTTCAAGCCGGAGCACATCCTGCCCCGCAACGCCTCCGACTACGTCCGCCAGAACTGCTGGTTCGGCCTGAGCTTCCCGAAGAAGGCCGATCTCGACGCAGCGGTGCAGACCGTCGGCATCGACCACGTCATGTGGGGTAGCGACTACCCCCACGACGAGGCGACCACGCCCTACTCGTCGATCGCGCTGCGCCAGGTGTTCCACGACTGGGACCCCGCCGACGTCCGGAAGGTGCTCACGGAGAACCCGGCGGAGCTGTACGGCTTCGACATCGCCGCACTCGCCCCGGTCGCGGAGCGGATCGGCCCGACGGTCGCCGAGATCGCCCGGCCCGTCACCGAGCTGCCAGCCGAGCCCAACATGGCGCTCCTGCGCAACGCCTCCTGAACCAGCGCCCCGAGCCCGCGCCCTGAACCCGGCGCGTCTCGCGTCGATCATCGACGCGAGACGTCCTCGGTACGACGACGGACGACGATTTGATCCGGCGTCTACATGGTGGTCTTGTGGAGCCGGCACCCCAGCCGGCCCCCGAGCAGAAGGCGGCACCATGCCCAACGAGCAGGACGGACGGACCGACTCCGCCACCGATCCCGTCGAGCGCTCCCGGGCGGGCCGGGCGATCCGCTCGAGCGTGCCCAGGGCTTCGATCGGCGCATGGACGCCGGCCGACGGCCGAGACCCGAACCGGGTCCTGGCCGCCCAGGACGCCGCTCGCGACCCGGACCTGGTGCCGCTGCGTCACGCGCGCATGGGTGCCTCACCGTTCAGCTTCTACCGGGGAGCGGCCGCGGTCATGGCCGCTGACCTGGCCCCGATGGCTCGCACCGGCCTCGAGGTCCAGCTCTGCGGCGACGCGCACCTTGCGAACTTCGGCGTGTTCGCCTCGCCGGACCGGGCACTCGTGTTCGATCTGAACGACTTCGACGAGACCCACCCCGGCCCGTTCGAATGGGATCTGCTCCGACTCGTCGCGAGCTTCGAGGTCGCGGCGCGCGACCGCGGCTTCGACGACCCCGAGCGGGTGCGGATCGTCACCGGCTCGGTGCTCTCCTACGTGTCGGCCATGCGGCAGTTCTCCAAAATGAGCCACCTCGACGTCTGGTACGACCGCATCACCGTCGAGGACATCGCGACTCGGTGGGGCGCCAACGCCTCGCGCGACGTCGTCCGTCGCTTCCAGCGCAACGTCGACAAGGCACGGAGCAAGGACCGGCTCCGCGCGTTCTCCAAGCTCGTCGACACGACCGACGCCGGTCCTCGCTTCCGCTCCGATCCACCGGTGCTGGTCCCCGCCCGCGACATGTTCGCCCCCGCCCAGCACCAGCAGCTCATGGGGTCGATCGACCACGCCTTCCGGATGTACCGGCGCACGCTCTCCCGGGACCGTCGGGTGCTGCTCGACCGCTACCGCTTCGTCGACCTCGCCCGCAAGGTCGTCGGCGTCGGCAGCGTCGGCACGCGCTGCTGGGTCGCGCTGCTGGTGGGCGACGACGAGTCGGATCCGTTGTTCCTGCAGGTCAAGGAGGCCGGCGCCAGCGTGCTCGAGGCCCACCTCGGCAAGAGCAAGTACCCCCAGCACGGCCAGCGCGTCGTCGAGGGCCAGCGGCTGATCCAGTCCTCCCCCGACGTCTTCCTCGGCTGGGAGCAGGTCGACGGCCTCGACGGCACCACCCGCGACTACTACTTCCGACAGCTCTGGGATTGGAAGGGCTCCGCAGATCTCGAGCAGATGACCCCCGAGACGATGGCGATGTACGCGTCGATCTGCGGCCGCTGCCTTGCCCGCGCCCATGCCCGCACCGGCGACAGCGTCGCCATCGCCGCCTACCTCGGCAAGGGCAGGACGATGACCGCCTCGCTCGTCGAGTTCGCCGCCCGCTACGCGGATCAGACCGAAGCGGACCACCGGGCGTTCAGCTGACGCCTCGGCGTCAACCCCCTGGAGGTCAGTCCCGGATCGGCGGGTCCGACGGCGACGGCAGCGGCGTGGCCGCCAACCTGCGGTGCATCCCGGTGAGATCCGCACGGACCTCACCGATCGAGTCTGCGTCCAGGCCCGCTGACTCCATGAGGAACGGCTCGAACAGCCGCCATCCGAGCGCGGAGCCCATGAGCTGTGCGACCCGGAGCCGTGCCGCGTCCTCGGCCTGGCCGTAGATCCGCTGGATCACGCCGATCAGCTCCTGCAGCGGCCCGGCACCTGCTTCGACCGCGAAGGTCGGATCGGCGACCATCAGGTAGGTCAGGACCCTGGTCCAACGCACCATGACCGTGTCCGCCTCGAACCCGCGGCTGGCGGTCGGATCGGCACGGATCTCGGCGACCAACTGGTCGTTCAGGTCCCGGAACACCGCACGGATCATCTCGTCTCGGGAACCGAGGTACCGGTTGATGAGACCGAGGTTGACCCGTGCCCGCCGGGCGACATCCCGCAGGGTCACCCCTGGCACGCCGTGGACGACGAACAGCTCGGCCGCGGCGTCGAGCACCGCCCGACGGACCGCGTCGGGTCCGACCGGCATGCCCGCAGCACGCCGCGGTCCCGGCCGACGTCTCCTCGACGCGCCTGCTCCGTCACGGCTGGGTCCGGCGGCCCCTCGGCCGGTGCGCTCCACTCGCCCATCCTGTCAGGAGTCGTGCTGATCACGCTCCTCACCCAGGTCGCCGATCGCCACCTCGACGCTCGGGAAGAAGTGCTCGGCCTGCAGCGTCGCCTGCAGGTCGTAGCGGACGATCAGATCCCGCAGTCGGTCCCGGAGCTCCACGAAGGCCAGGTGGACGCCCTTCGCGTTCAGCTCCTCGTCGAGGTCCTTGAGCACCTCGGCCGCGGTGACGTCGATGTCGGTCACCGCCTCGCACTGGAGCACCACGTAGTCCGGTCCACGGTCGCGCACCAACGTCCGGACCTGATCGCGGAACTGGCCGGCGTTGGCGAAGAACAGCGGCGCCTCCCAGCGGAACACGACGATGCCGGCCGCCTCCCGGCCGTCGGGATAGGCGCTCGCCGCGTGCCATCCACCCAGCTCGGGCACCTCCACGAGCACCGTCCCGTGCGGCCACCAGTTGCGACGGAAGAAGAGCAGGATCGCCAGCACGATCGCGACGACGATGCCCTGGAGCACACCGAGGAAGATCACCCCGGCGCTGGCCACCAGGCTGAGCAGGAGCGAGGACCTTCGCAGGCGGGCGAACCGGGCCAGCGCGCCCAGGTCCGCGAGCGACAGCGCCGCAGCGATGACCACCGCTGCGAGAGCGGTCTGCGGGAGGTCTGCGAGGAGGCCGTTGAACACCAGCAGCAGCAGCGCCACCAGTCCGGCACCGACCAGGCCGGTCGCCTGGGTGCGAGCCCCGGACTGGTCGGCGACCGCCGTGCGTGACCCGCTGACCGACACGGCGAAGCCCTGGAAGAAGCCGGCGGCGATGTTCGCGACGCCGACACCGACCATCTCGGCGTTGGCATCGACCTCGTCCCCACGGCGCGACGCGAAGCTCGACGCGGTGGCGATGGTGTCGGTGAGCGACACCATCGTGATGCCGACCGCTCCGACCATGAGGGCCAACGCGTCGGACGCGCTGGTCCACGGCAGCGACGGCGTGGGGAAGCCCTGGGGCAACGTGCCGACGGTCTTCACGCCCTCGTCGGCCAGACCGAGCAGGGCCGACACGACGGTCACGCCCACGATGGCGACGAGCACGGCGGGGATACGGGTGGTGATCCGCGGCAGCACCAACAGGACGAGCAGCACGGCCAGTCCGGTGATCAGCGTGGTCCGGTTGGTCTGGTCGAGTCCGTTCCAGAACGCCTTCAGCTCGGCGACGAACCCGTCGGCGTCGGTCGAGAACCCGAACAGCTTGGGGAGCTGGCCGACGACGATGGTGACGGCCAGGCCGTTCATGTAGCCGACCCGGACCTCGCTGGAGAGCAGGTCGGCCACGAAGCCGAGCTTGGCGACCCCGAGGCCGATCTCGATCAGCCCGACCAGCACCGCGAGCATCCCGGCCAGGGCGATCGCGCTCCCCGGATCGCCGACGACGACCAGAGCCGTGATCGACGCCAGGATCAGCGGCGACACCGACGAATCGGGGCCGAGCACCAGCACCTTGGACGGCCCGAAGATCGCATAGGCGACCAGGCAGGCGATCGTGGTGTACAGCCCGGTGACCGGAGGAAGGCCCGCGAGCTCGGCATAGGCCATCCCCTGCGGGACCAGGATGGCGGCCAGCACGATGCCGGCGACAAGGTCGAAGCGCAGCCAGCCTGCCTCGTAGCGGCGGAGCGTCACGAGCCCAGGAGCCCACCGCCGGATCACCTCGGACATGCTGTCCATCCCGTTCCGGCAGTCGCCCCGCCGACATCAGCGAGCAGGGCGACCGCCTGGAGCGTGCGAACGCAGACGTTCAGGCCAGCGCCTTGGCCTTGAGCGCCTCGAACTCGGCCTGGTCGATCGCGCCCGAGTCGAGGAGCTGCTTCGCCTGGGCGATCTGCTCGGTCGCGGAGCCCTGCGTCGCCACGGTCTGCACGTACTCGTTGAACTGCTTCTGCGCATCGGCCTGAGCAGCCATGGAGCGCTTGGCCATCCCGTTGCCGCGGGCGATCAGGTAGATCAGCGCGGTCAGGAACGGGGCCAGGACGAGGAAGATCACCCACGCTGCCTTGGCCCAGCCGCTGGTGTCCTTGTCCCGGAACAGGTCGCCCAGGATGCTGAACAGGATCATGAAGTACATGACCATGAAGAAGATGACCAGGGTGGTCCAAAGGATCTCACCCAGGTTCACGTCGGCAAGGATCATCGTGTCTCTCTCTGTGTGGGCTGGCACTCGGCGTGGGCTGGCACTCGGCGGGGAGGCCGACGATCGATCCGACCAGAGGTCGCTCGACGCTAGCGTGCCGTCGCGGCCAGGGGACCGCCGCCAGGTAGCCGACTGTCTACATCATGTGCAGCCCGCTGCGATAGACACACCCGACCGTCAGATGTCACGTCGCCCTGACCACCAACCTGCGAGGTCCGTCGGATGAAGAAGACCGCGCTGACCGCGCTGGCGATCGCCCAGTTCGTGATGGTGCTCGACCAGTCGGTCATGAACGTGTCGATCAGCCAGCTGGTCGCGGACTTCGACACGACCGTCCCCACCATCCAGGCGGTCATCACCCTGTACTGCCTGGTGATGGCGATGCTGATGCTGACCGGCGGCAAGGTCGGCGACATCATCGGCCGGCGCAGGGCGTTCACGATCGGTCTGGTCATCTATGCCATCGGCTCGGCGACCACCGCGCTCGCGCCCACCGTCGCGGTGCTCGCCCTCGGGTGGTCGGTCCTCGAGGGCATCGGCGCGGCGCTCGTGCTGCCGGCGATGGCGGCGCTGATCGCCGGCAACTTCGAAGGGACCGCTCGCAAGCGGGCCTACGCGGTGATCGGCGGGGTGGCCGGAGCCGGCATCGCGGTCGGGCCGATCGTCGGCGGGTGGGCGACCACCGAGCTGTCGTGGCGGGTGGTGTTCGCCGGCGAGGTGGTCCTGGTCGGGATCATCCTCGCCCTCACCCCGAAGGTGGCCGACGCCCTCCGCGACGGACCCGCTCCCCGCCTCGACGTCGTCGGCGCCGTGCTGTCGGCCACCGGCATCGGAGCGGTCGTGCTCGGGATCCTGCAGTCGGGCACCTGGGGCTTCCTCACACCCAAGGACTCGCCGATCGAGCCGTTCGGGTTCTCCCTCGCCGTGTTCGTGGTCATCGGCGGTGCGCTGCTGCTGTGGGCGTTCGTCGCGTGGTCCCGCCACCGGGAGGCGCAGGGTCGGGACCCGTTGGTGCACCTGCGGCTGTTCGAGGTCCTCCCCCTGCGCTCCGGTCTGGTCGGGCTGTTCACCCAGAACCTCGTGCTGATGGGCGTGTTCTTCGTCGTGCCCCTCTACCTGCAGCTCGTCATCGGCCTCGACGCGCTCGACACAGGCCTGCGGATGCTGCCGATCTCGATCACGATGTTCCTGTTCTCGGCGATCGGCTCGCGGCTGTCGGCCCGGATGTCGGTCCGCACCATCGTCCGCTCCGGGCTGCTGGTGTCGACCGCGGCGATCGTCGTGCTGCTCGCCACGGTCGACGCGCAGCTGAACGATCTCGGCTT
>JAFDWA010000530.1 GCA_018268735.1 Actinomycetota bacterium
CCTACGCGGCCCGACGTGTCGGAGAGGCGATCTCCGCGCACCACGGTCTGCGCCTGCTCGATGAGCACCTTCTGGCGGACTCTCCGGCTGGCGACCCTGCGTTCGACCTCGGCGAGCACTGGGTGGAGGACCTCGACCTCCCTGGCGCGAAGGAACGAGACATCCTGCTCGCCTCTCCGAGCGGAGGATCACTGCTGAGCCGTGTGCGGATGGACGAGATCGACTGGGACCACGTCCCGATCATCTCCTGGTCGGACGTGCTCACGACCCAACAGATGCTCCTGGCAACCCATGAGTTGGGCGTCGTGCGCGATGTCATCGAGAGCAACCGACGCAAGCGTCTCGATGAACTCAAGCAGAGCGTGATCGGCCGCACCTTCGAGGAGTTGGAGAGCGCTGTCAGGTTCGAGTCGGCGATCGCCTTCGACCGCGGCGTACAGGCGGGCATCGAGAAGGCGATGCAGGCCATCCCTGAGCCCATGCGGAAGGTCGACCCGGATCTCATCGAGCGTGACCGCGCCAAACTGCGGAAGTTCACCCGATGGCTGCCATTCGGGCCGGCGGTCGCCCTTCGACTGTTCGCCGCAGCCCTCGGTGCCCTCGTCGTCGTCGGCTCGCTGACCGGCCCAAGCGATTTCCCGATCCTCGATCATGTCACCAAACCATGGGGCCGGGTGGCAGCACTCGCGATCCTTCTCGTCGGATTCCTCCTCTACCAACGCCGCCTCAAGACCACCCTCAAGGTTCGAGACCGCTTCAACGAAGCCCTCGAACAGCAACTCGTCGACACCGTCGAGCAGTGGGTTGCCGGCGCCCGCCGCCAGACACTCGTCGAGCTGAGGTCATGGATCGGCCCCCGACCGGAGTGGCTCGATGACGACACCGCCCCGGATCGTCCCGACGAGGCACGGACCCTCGTCGAGTGGTTCGCGTGGCTGATCCACGAGTCACGCAAGAGCCGCGACAACCTACGAACCCGCGCCGCAGAACGGCGAGACCCGGCTGGCATGACGAGCCGCTATGCCATCGACCTTCCCCTCGCCAGTCTGCTGTCGACCGAGGAACTCGCCGAACAGATCCTCCCCGATGCTCCAGAACCACGGGAGGGTGCCCGCAGCCTCATCATGCTCATTCGACCGGACTGCCAACCGAACGCGTTGCGCACGTTCAGCAAGGACGAACTCGAGCCCCTCTGGACTCGCTGGCTGCTCAACCGCCTCGGCCCACAACTCTGGCCCGACCTCGGCGCGCTGCTTGCTGAGCGGCCAACCGTTCGCAACGCGGCACGTCGCGCGATCGAAGGCAACACGACGCCGGCCATCGCGGCGGCCGACAACGCCCCGTCGGTCGGGACCCGTCACTACCTCGCGTTACCTGGCGGCAGGGACGGTGCTACCTACCGGCAACTCTTCAGCCCGGACATCGAGCCGAGCGAGATCCCTGCGCGCCGAGTCAGCGACTCATTGACCGACGTGCTCGACACCCGCATCCCAGACCTCGCGCTGATGGTTCACCTCTACGCGATGGACCTCAACGCGGAACTTGGATCCCACCCGGAGTCACCGGACTCGGACGAACCGGACGGAGAAGGCTGATGGGCTTCCTCCGGACGATGTGGCGATACCTCAAGCG
>JAFDWA010000531.1 GCA_018268735.1 Actinomycetota bacterium
CTCCTCGCGCACCGGCGTCATCTGGTTGGTGCAGTCGACCAACAGCGTCGGCTCCAGGTAGAAGCCGCGCTCCATCTCGGAGCGGCCGCCACCGACGGCGATCGTGGCGCCCTCGTCGACGCCGGAGCGGACGTAGCCCTCGATCCGCTCGCGGTGCGCGGCGGAGATCACCGGACCGACGACGGTCTCGGGGTCGGTGGGATCGCCGATGCGCATGTGCGATGCCGCCTTGAGCAGCCCGCCGACGAGGTGGTCGTGGACGGATCGGTGCACGATGACCCGGGTCGGCGATGTGCAGATCTGCCCGGAGTGGAACCCCCACACCGAGCTGATGCCCCCGATCGCAGCCTTCAGGTCGGCGTCGTCGAAGACGATGCAGGCACCCTTGCCGCCGAGCTCCATGAGCTGGCGCTTCATCTGCGAGCCGCACACCGCGCCGATGCGCTCGCCGACCAGCGTGGAACCGGTGAAGCTGACCATGTCGGTCGCCGGGTGGGCGACCACCGCCTCGGACGGCGCGATGTCCTGGCCGGTGACCACGTTGACGACTCCCGGCGGGAAGCCCGCCTCGTTCATCAGCTCGACCATGCTCAGCACGCCGAGCGGGTCCTGCGGGGCGGGCTTGACGACCACCGTGTTGCCCATCGCGAGCGCCGGGCCGATCTTGCCGGCCATGTTGGTCATAGGGACGTTGTAGGAGGTGATGCAGGTGACCACGCCGACCGGGGCGCGGTGCACCGCTGCGGAGATCAGCCCGCCGGGGGCGAGCGGCGTGGTCGGCATCACCGCCGGGGGCAGCGGCACGATGTTGGACTGCATCGCCCCGGTCGCGTAGCGACGCAGGCGCGCCGTGGCCGGGAAGAACTGCATGGACTTGACCGTTCGGGCGGTCGCACCGGTCTCGGCCTGCAGGACACCCACGATCTCCTTGCGGTGCTCCTCGATCAGCTCCGCTGCCCGGTTCAGCAGGGCGGCTCGCTCCGCCGGCGAGGTCCGCGACCACGCGGGGAACGCCTCGGCAGCCGCCTCGACTGCAGCGTTCGCCTGGTCGACCGACGCCTCGGGTGCCCGACCGACGAGCTCCTCGGTTGCGGGGTTGACGATGTCGTAGGTGCCCGCGGCGCCTTCGACCGACTCACCGCCGATGGTGAGCCGGTAGGTGGAATCGGACAAGTCAGGGCTCCAGGTCGAGGTCGAGCAGCGCGATCGCGTTGCCGCGGACGAGCTTGCGTGTGATCTCCGGTGGGAGGTCGCCCATCTGCTTGAGCGCCACCTCCTTGGTGTGCGGCCAGGTCGAGTCCGAGTGCGGGTAGTCGGTTTCGAAGCAGGCGTTGTCGACGCCGACCTGGTCGATGTTCTTGAGCCCGTAGGCGTCGTCGAAGAAGCAGCCGTAGATCTGGCGGTAGTAGTAGGTGCTCGGCGGCTCGGGGACCTTGTCGCCGATGCCACCCCAGCCGCGGTTCTCCTCCCAGACCTTGTCGGCCCGCTCCAGCATGTAGGGGATCCAGCCGAGCTGGCCCTCGGAGTAGGCGAGCTTGAGGTTGGGGTACCGGTGCAGGACGCCGGAGAACATGAAGTCGGTCATCGACGCCATCGCGTTGTTGAACGTCAGCGTCGAGCCCACCGCTGC
>JAFDWA010000532.1 GCA_018268735.1 Actinomycetota bacterium
TGAGCGCCGCGGCAGCGACAGCAGCGTGGTTGAAGAGGCAGAACCCCATCGCCCGGGTCGCGGTCGCGTGGTGCCCGGGCGGGCGTGGCGCGACGAAGGCAGCGTCGGCCTCGCCGGCCCGGAGGTGCTCGAGGGCGCTGAGACCTGCGCCGGAGCCCAGACGGGCGAGCCGGGCTGAATCCGCCGAGATCACGGTGTCGGCGTCGATGTGGGACCCACCGGCGTCGCAGACGCGCTCGATGGCGGCGACGAACGCGGCAGGGTGGACCCGCTGCAACTCCTCGTCGGTGGCCGGCCGCGGGGTGATCCGCTCCACGGCGTCGTCGACCCCGGCGAGCACGAGGCCCTCCTCCACTGCGGCAAGTCGCTCCGGGCGTTCGGGGTGGAACGGCCCGGTGTCGTGGCGCCGGAAGCGCTCGTCGGTCGAGAAGATGACCGCCACCGCCCGCAGCGTAGCGGCGCTGGGATCCGGCGGCCCCGACCTCGACCGGCGACGGCCCCGGGCGGCGGACCGGGCGTGAACGTGGCGCAGATGCACCTGGCCCTATCCTTCCGGACGAGCGCCTCCCCGCCCCCAGCAGGCCGATCCGACGTCGACGTCCTCCAGGAGCACCCGCAGACGATGACGAGCCGTCAGTTGCTGACCGTCGGGCAGGACCGCTTCCGTGTCGGTCCCTGGCACGCCGGCGACGGCGTCGCATACCTCGCGCTCGCGCCGCAGCGATCCGAGCCCTCGACCGACAGCGTCCGGGGCTGCCTCCGCCGCATCGCAGACGCCGGGTACTCGTCGGTCATCACCTCCGCGCTGCACCCCGACGAGGCCCGATCCTTCCTCGCGATCGGCTTCGAGGAGCGTGACCGGCTGAGGGTGCTGTCCCACGACCTGCGCGACCTCGATCCGCCGCATCCGCAGCTCGACGGGAGCACCGTCGTTCGGCGGGGTCGACGAGGCGACCGCGATGCCGCGCTCGGTGTCGACGGACGGGCGTTCTCGGACTTCTGGCGCCTGGACCGTGCCGCGATGGTCGATGCCGAGCGGGCGACGCCGACCACCCGGTTCCGCGTCGCCGACAGCGACGGCCGGATCGCCGGCTACGCGATCACCGGTCGCGGCGGTGCTCAGGGCTTCCTCCAACGCCTCGCCACCGACCCGGAGATGGCGGGCCGCGGCGTCGGCAGCGCGCTCGTGATCGACGCCCTTCGATGGGCGGCCCGACGACGTTGCCGGCGGCTGCTGGTCAACACCCAGGAGGAGAACGCTCGGGCACTCGAGCTGTACCGACGACTCGGGTTCACGCCGACGGCGACGGATCTCGTCGTCCTGCACCGTCCGGTCCCATGAGCCTCGGCCCCAGCCCACGCCGCCGACCAGCGCCGCCCCTGCGGTTCCTCCTGGGGGTCACCTGCGCCGTCGCAGCACTGCTCACGACCAGCGCCGTGGCGGCGCTCCCCCCGCTCGCCGCTGGCGCGCTCGCCACTGGTGCGATCGTCGCCGGTGCACCGGCCCGACAGGCTCCTCGACCGGCAACGACGGCGATCGACGTCGTGTCCGTGTCGCCGTGGGTGCCCGCCGACGGCGACTTCCGGGTCGAGCTCCGAATCACCGGTGACGTTCCATCCGACGCGACG
>JAFDWA010000533.1 GCA_018268735.1 Actinomycetota bacterium
GATGCTGTCGCGCGGACATCCCAGGCAGGTGGTCCCGCCGGTCGACTGGCCGTGCTGCGCCCCGACCAGTCCGGGACGCTGCGCGAAGTCGGCCACCTCGACGACATCGGGGCCGGTGAGGAGGTGAAGTCCGTCCGGTTCCTCGACGACCGCGCCTATGTCGTCACGTTCCGCCAGACCGATCCGCTGTTCGCCGTCGACCTCTCCAACGACGCAGCTCCGAAGCTGCTCGGCGAGGTGAAGCTCCCCGGCTTCTCCGAGTACCTGCATCCGGTCGGCGACGGCCGCCTGCTCGGCATCGGCGTCGATGCGGATCCGCGGACCGGGCGCACGAACGGGTTCAAGGCCACCCTGTTCGACGTCGAGGACCCGACTGCCCCGAAGGTGCTCGATTCGTTCAAGGAGCCGAAGTCCTGTATCGCGACGAGCTGCACCGCCACCTCGCCAGTCGGGCAGGACCCACACGGCTTCACCTGGGACCAGGTGCGCCACCAGGCGGTCGTACCTGTCGAGACATCGTTCCAGGATGCCTGCTACAACGTGCCCGCCCCATGCGACTCGACCGATTCGAAGGCTGACGTGATCGCGGTGGATGGCGACCACCTCGTGCTGCGAGGCGAGATCGCCCATGACGTCGCCGGCTCGTCGGCTTCCATCCTGCGCTCCGTCGTCGTCGACTCGACGATCTGGACGGTGTCCGCTCGTGGCGTAGGTCGGACCGACGCGGCGAACCCCACGAGCGTGTCGTTCCTCCCCTTCTGACACCAGCGCCTCTGACACCAGCGCCTCTGACACCAGCGCGGCCCGCCCCCACGACCCGCCGAACTTGTAGCCCAGCGTCGCCCACACGACCGGCCACCTACAACATCGTCGAGGTCTGGCGAACTTGTAGCCCGGCGGTCGCCAGAGCGACCTGGGGCTACAAGTTCGGGCCGGGCGGGCCGGGCAGGCCGGGCGGGGTTCGGGCCGGGCGAGTGGGTGCTGGGTTCGGGGGGCGGGGTGCTCAGCCGACGGCGTTGACGGAGAGGACCCCGTCGACGGCGCGGAGCTCCGCAGCGACGGCCTCCGGGACCGAGCGATCCGTCACGATCGCCATCAGCGCCTTGGCCCCCTGCTCGTTGGCCCCGACCGCCATGTCGTCGATGTTCACCGACGCGGCGCCGAGCACCGATCCCACGGTGCCGATCATCCCCGGCCGATCCTCGTTGCGGACGATGAGCAGGTGGTCCGACGGCGGGACATCCACCGCGTGGTCGTCGAGCATCACGAGCGTCGGCACCGCACGCAGCCCGACCAGCGTGCCGGCGATGCTGTGGCGCCCGCTTCGCAACGTGATCAGGTTGACGTAGTCACGGGCGGTCGTCGTCGCCGTCGGCCGCACCTCGATCCCCTGCTCCTCGGCGACCTTCGGCGCGTTCACGTACGACACCGGCTCACCGCTCGTCACACCGAAGAACCCCTTGAGCACCGACAGCGTGAGGATGCGCGGATCGTGCTCGGCGATCTGGCCCTGGTACTCGATGTCGATCGACTCGGCGCTGCCAGCCGGCCCGTCGCCGAGGTCGCCCGAGCACAGGCCCGCGAGGATCGCGCCGAGCCGCTCAGCGAGGGGCAGGTAGGGAC
>JAFDWA010000534.1 GCA_018268735.1 Actinomycetota bacterium
ACAGCGATGCCTGGGCGTCGATCCAGGAGATGTCGACTGCGTCGCTCCTGCTGTTCTCGGCGGTGACGGTCGCGAACATCCTCATCTACGTGCTGCCGTACCAGGCCGCGCTGCCCGGGCTGCCCTACGGCCGGGCGTTCGTCGTGCGCCAGACGTCGTTCATGATCAGCAACGCAGTGCCGGCCGGTGGCGCCTTCGGTGTCGGCGTGCAGTACGCGATGCTCGCCGGCTACGACATCGGCCCGGCGGTCGCCACCTCGGCGATCGGGGTCACGAGCGTGTGGAACCTGATGGTGACCCTCGCGTTGCCGGCGGTCGGGCTCGTGGCGATCGTGCTGACGGGCGAGGCGACCTCTGCGGCGGTGTGGGGGGCGTTGGGATCCCTCGTGGCGCTGGGGCTGATGGTGGGCGGTCTGGCGTTGATCCTGCGCAGCGAGACCTGGGCGGCCAAGCTCGGGGGCTGGGGCGACGCGGTCCTCGGCAAGGTCCGTCGCGGCGTCGCTCCCGATGCGGTGACCGCCGGTGTGATGCGCTTCCGGGACCAGACCGTCGAGGTGGTCACCGACCGGTGGCACCTGTTGACCGTGACGAACGTCGCTCAGCAGCTCGCGCAGTTCGCGGTGCTCGCCGTCGCCGTGTACGGCCTGGGCGGCGCCTCCACCGGCGTGAACCTGCTCGAGGTGTTCGCCGCGTTCTCGCTCGCCCGCCTCGCAGGATTCATCCCGATCACACCGGGCGGGCTCGGCACCGTCGATGCGGCGCTCGTCGGACTCCTGTCGGCGTTCGGCATGTCGAAGGACGAGGCCCTGGCAGCGAACCTGCTGTGGCGTGCAGCGACGTTCGTCCCCCAGGTCGTCATCGGGGTCGTGACGTTCCTCATCTGGCGGGTCCAGCAGAGCCGTCGGGCACGTGAGGCACCGGTCCCGCCGACCGCATCGACATGAGCTCGGCCGGCCGTCGCGAGCGGTCGGATCAGCGGAACGGGTCGGTGTCGGGAGCCGTTGCGCGGGCGAGGAGCTCCAGGTACCTCGCCCTGGGGATGTCGACAGCGCCGAGCGACGACAGGTGCGGGGTCAGCCACTGGACGTCGAAGAGGGCATCGGGGACGTGGTCGAACATGGCGGTGAGGTGCACGAGCGCCACCTTCGACGCGTCGGTCGCGGTGTGGAACATGGACTCGCCGGCGAAGAACGCGCCGATCGACACGCCGTAGACGCCGCCCACCAGCTCACCCTGGTCCCACACCTCCACGGAGTGCGCCCAGCCCATCTCGTGCATCTGTGCATAGGCGCGGACGAAGTCGGCGGTGATCCAGCCGTGGGGGCGGCGAGGGTCGCCGCAGGCACGGACGACCCGCTCGAATGCGTGGTCGAGCGTCACCTCGAAGTGCCGGAGCGACCGGCGCAGGGACCTGCTGACGTGGAACGCGGTGCCCTCGGAGATCGCCGACGGCCCGACGGGGATGATGCCGCGGGGATCGGGCGACCACCACCCGATGCGGCGTCGCCCGATCGGCATCGGGAACAGGCCGGCGCGGTACGCGGCCAGCAGGGTCGCTGGTTCGAGGTCCCCGCCGAGGACCACCGGGCCCTCGGCATCCGCGTCGAGGACCGGT
>JAFDWA010000535.1 GCA_018268735.1 Actinomycetota bacterium
CTGCGGCCGCTGCGCTTCGCGTGGTACATCGCCAGGTCGGCGTCACGGAGGAGGCCGTCGAGGCCGATGCCGGGTCGAGCCATCGCCACGCCGATGCTCGCTCCCGGAACGACCGTCTGGGCGAGCAGCTCGACGGGCTCGGCGAGACGCTCGTGGAGTCGACGCGCGACGTCGAGCGCCTCGGTTCCACTGCTCACGTCGAGGACCAGCAGCGCGAACTCGTCACCGCCGAGTCGCGCCACCGTGTCGACGTCACGCACCACCGAGCGCAGCCGTTGCGCGACCTCGACGAGCAGCAGGTCACCAGCGGCGTGACCCAGCCCGTCGTTGACCTCCTTGAAGTCGTCGAGGTCGACGAACACGACCGCACATCTGCCATCGGCATCGTCGGCGTGCAACGCTGACTCGACGTTGCGTCGGAACAGCATCTGGTTGGCGAGCCCGGTCAACGGGTCGTGCAGCGCCCGATGCTCCAGGTCCCGTTCGATCGCCAGCATCGCCGTCACGTCCCGAAAGCTCCAGACGCGCCCGATCGCGACGTCACCCAGGTACTGCGGCCGTGATCGGCACTCGATCACCCGCCCGTCGAGCAGCTCGACCGTAGCGCTGTGCACCGCGGCGGCGTCGTTGTGCACCTCGAGGATCGACTGGCGGGCTGCTGCCGAATCCGCCGCCAGCGACACCGTGTGGTCGAGGATCGCGGCGAGATCGCTGTCACCCACGTACTGCTCGGGCATCTTCCAGATCTCCAGGAAGCGGCGGTTCCACGAGCGGACCGAACCGTCGCTGTCGACGGCCAGGATGCCGTCGGACACCGACTCGAGCGTTGCCGCGAGCACGGCGTTCGCCTCCCGGAGCGCGCGCTCCGCTCGAGAGCGACGCGAGATGTCCGACATCGTGACGATCAACCCGCCCACGGTCGGGTCGTCGACCAGGTTGACGATCGTGAGCGACACCGGCTGGGTCGACGAGTCGGCACGTTGCACCTCGACGTCGATCTCGGCCTTGGCGCCGCTGTGCGCTGCACCCACCTCGTCGATGACGTCGACGAGGAGGTCTCGTTGCGTCACAGGTACGAGCTCTGCGAGGTGCCGACCCTCGACGGCGCGCTGGCCGATGCCGAGCAGCCGGGTGATCGCAGCCGACGTGGCACGGACCTCGCCCGAGGACTCCACCACCATCGCGACCGTCGTCAGGTGCTGCAGCACCGAGCGGAGCAGATCCGTCCTGTGCTGCGCCACCTCCCAGCGACGCCGTTGGGTCAGGTCCCGTATCGAGATCAACAGCCCGTCTCGGAAGCTCGACCCGATCAGCTCGACCTGACGCCAGCCCGTCGGGGTGCGGACCCGGAGCTCGAGCGGCAGCCCGATGCGCTCCTCCTGCATCGTGGCGAGCGACACGATCGCCATCTCGATGTCGTCGGGATGGATCAGGTCCATGCAGTCCATGCCCACGGACTCCGCGAGCGTTCGACCGAACAGCTCCTCGGCAGCGCGGTTGCCCCACAGCAGACGGGCCGCGAGGTCGGTGTGCAACACGACATCAGGGAGTCGCTCGAGCAACGAGGCTGGATCACATGCAGGTTCGGCCTCGCCCATCAGGCACCTATCGGCA
>JAFDWA010000536.1 GCA_018268735.1 Actinomycetota bacterium
GGTTCGGATGCTGTGGTCATGTTGGTCCTCCTCATCGGATCCGGCGGGGGCACCTTCCTGTCACGGGTGGCCCGTGCTCAGGGGTTGCCAGGCCGTCGTCGAGCCGGGACTCTCGGGCCTTCTGGATGAAGCAGGTCCCATCGTAGGAGGGCCCTGTGACAGTCCTGTTGTGCGCAGGGTCGACACGGCGGTGCGGACGGGTCCCGCGTGCGTGCGGCCGGGGGCTCACGCGTGCTCAGGTGCGCGCGTCGAGCGTGGTGATCGGACAGCCGAGCAGTCGGCCATCCGCGGTGAGCAGGGTCAAGCCATCGGACATCGCCTGCGCTGCGATGAGGCGCTCGAAGGGGTCGCGGTGCAGGAGGGGCCGGCGCTCGGTCATCCCGGCGTTGGGTGATGGTCAACGAGAGGTCGGACGCCGCCAAGGTGACGAGCACCTTCCTGCAGCTCGTCGCGAAGGTTCACGACGGTGCGCACACGCGCATCATGGCGTCGACGACGATCTGACAGGGCCTGCTGTCGACGCCATCACGTCGACTGGAGGGACCGGTGAGCGCGACACCGAGGCCGGATCGGTCACGTCGGCCGGCGACTGCGATCGAGCGCAGTGCTGCCGTCAGGGCGTGGGAGGGATCGGGATCACCGCGAAGGAGCCCGAGGCCGTGGCGACCAGGTCACCGGCGTCGTCGTGCACGCGGCCGTCGAGTTGCACGACGCGGCGCCCGGCCTTGAGGACCGAGGTCTCCGCGACGATCCGGCCGGACGACGTCGGCCGGAGGAAGCGCAGGTGCACCTCGATCGACGCGCACGCCTGTCCCTCGTCGAGCGTGCTCATCGTCGCGGCACCCATCGCCGTGTCGAGCATCGCGAACAGCACGGCGCCGTGCACCACGCCGTTCGGGTTGTGCAGCGTGGGCGTGATGTCGAGCTCCGCTCGGCCGCGCCCGGGACCGGGAGTGGACACCAGCATTCCGAGGTGGTCCTGCAACGGGAAGTGCCACGGCTCGACGGTCACGGGAACACGGTAGGTGCTGCGGTGATCCTGGAGATCGTCGCGTGCACGAGGTCTCGCTGGGTGGGTGACACCCGTGGCGGCCCAGCTGAGAGTGTGTGGAGAACCGCTTCGGCCTGCAGGTCCACAGCGCCGAGGAGGTCCATGACGAGTGCCAGGACGTCACCGACGGGGATCTGATCGCAGCGATCCGCTCGCTCCTCGAGGTCACCTGGGCCTGCGGTTGGTGATCGAGGTCTGACGCCGAAGACCTCTGGTTGCCTGCAGCGGCGCGGCAGTTCGACATCGTCGTGTGCTTGTATGGGGCGATGTTCGTGGGTGTTGGACTCTTCGCCATCGCTGCCGTCCTCGTCATCGTCGCCTTCGTGGCGATGCGTGGACAGCGCAAGGGCTATGAAGCGACAGGCAACCCCAATGACGAGCTCTCCGACGAGCAGTTCCGTCGCATCGAGTTCGGCGACGACGAACCCTGATCGGTCGGTCCCGCGCGCCGGATTGCCGAGGTCGCCGGGTTGGTGGTGGTGGTCGACCCCTCATCGGTCGCCGTGACGGTCCGCCGCGCACCCCACCAGCAGCGAAGCGACCACCACGACGAAGAAGGC
>JAFDWA010000537.1 GCA_018268735.1 Actinomycetota bacterium
CGCGCTGCGGAGGAATCGGCCCGGGGCCGCAGCGCTCGACGTGCTGCCGCACGAGCCGGAGGTGCCGGCGCTGCTCCGCGACGCGATGGTCGGTTCGGACGCCGTCGACGTCATCCTGACCCCGCACGTCGCGTTCTCGTCGACCGCGTCGGTGACCGAGCTGCGAGTTCGGGCGACCGAGGACCTCCTGCGCGTCCTGCGCGGCGAACCACCCGCGCACCCCGTCGGCTGACACGGCTGTCGACGCCGACCGATCGCCGCGTCGGCGCGGTTCGCGTGTGGAACCGACGTCCAAGCCGTCGAATCCACACGCGGATGCCGGTCGCCTCTGATCTGACGAGTCGTCAGGAATCGTGAGAGCATCAAGCGGACCGTCTCCCCCCTGCCCCCCAGGAGGATCCAGATGAACGCTGCCGACCCGTCGGAGATCGATGCAGCCAAGGCCCGCTACGAATCCGAACGGGCCAAGCGGCTCCGTGACGAGGGGATGGCGCAGTACGAGTCGCTGCGGGACCACGACCTCGACCGCGACCCGTGGGCGGACCCGGACTTCTCCCGTGAGGCGGTCGTCGAGGACGTCGACGTCGTCGTCCTCGGCGGCGGGTTCGCCGGGCTCCTCGCCGGCATCAACCTGACGAAGCGGGGCATCACGAGCTTCCGCATCCTCGAGAAGGCCGCCGACTTCGGCGGCACCTGGTACTGGAACCGCTATCCGGGCTGCATGTGCGACGTGGACGCCACGATCTACCTCCCTCTCCTGGAGGAGACCGGGTACATGCCCACCGAGAAGTACGCGAGCGCATCGGAGATCTTCGGCTACTGCCAGCTCCTCGGTCGTCACTTCGGCCTGTACGACCACGCCCTGTTCCAGACCGAGGTCGACTCGCTCACATGGGACGACGACGGCGGCCGATGGGACGTGCACACCCAGCGCGGCGATCACATCCGGACTCGCTTCTTCATCTCCGCCGGCGGCCTGATGCACAAGGCGAAGCTGCCCGGCATCGACGGCATCGACGAGTTCGCCGGTACGGCGTTCCACACCACGCGCTGGGACTACGGCTACACCGGTGGCAGCCCGACCGAGCCCATGGACCGCCTCTCCGACAAGGTGGTCGGCATCATCGGCACCGGGGCGACGTCGGTGCAGGTGGTCCCGCAGCTCGCCCGCTCGGCGAAGGAGGTGTACGTCTTCCAGCGCACGCCCTCCGCGGTCGGGGTGCGTGGCCAGCAGCCGATCGACGAGGAGTGGTTCCGGTCCCTGCCTCCCGGCTGGCAGCGTGAACGAACCCTCAACTTCACCGCCGTCGCCACCGGCCAGCAGCCCGAGGTCGACATGGTGGCCGACGGATGGGGTCAGGCGCTGCGCATCGACACCCAGCGCGACCCCGTCGACGACGCCGACAAGGCCGCGCTGGAGGCGATCGACTTCGAGGTCATGGAGGGCTTCCGTCGGCGGGTCGACGAGATCGTCGAAGACGTCGAGACGGCCGAGAAGCTCAAGCCCTGGTACGGCAAGCACTGCAAGCGGCTCTGCTTCCACGACGAGTACCTGCAGTCGTTCAACCTCCCGAACGTCCACCTGGTCGACACCGACGGTCGGGGCGT
>JAFDWA010000538.1 GCA_018268735.1 Actinomycetota bacterium
CCCGATCCGGGGTTCGATCGTGGCGCAGAACCTCTTCGCCTCCACCCTCCCGTACGGGTCCGCGGCGGTCGCCGTCGCAGACCCTGCTGCGGGGACCGGCGACAGCGGCTGGTTCATCTACGGCTACCAGTGCCAGTCGCCTCAGGGAGCCGGACCGTACTGGCCTGCGGACTACGGGCCCTGCACGGTCGGACGGGTGCCGGTCGACTCGGTGGGCGTGCGCTCCTCGTGGCAGTTCTGGAACGGCGCCGGGTGGGGAGCCGACGCATCGCAGGCTGCAGCGGTGATCGCCGGTGGCGGGCCTGACCCGGAGATCCCGGTTGCGGCGTTCAACGTGGCGAAGGATCCGGTGCTCGGCGTCTACGTCATGGCCTACAGCCCCTGGCCGGGCTTCATCGATCGGGTGTACGTGCGGATCTCATCGTCACCGGTCGGTCCATGGACCGCGCCCGTGGCGATCCACCTCCCGGGATGCGATGACCAGATCGGAGCCGGCGTCCACCGCTGCTATGCGGGGTCGGCGCAACCGAGGTTCTCGACCTCCACCGGTGGTGTGACCTCGATCGGCATCGGCTGGTACGACCAGATGATCTCGCCGAACCCGCCGCGCGGCCAGTACCGAGCGGCTGCGGTCCCGTTCGCGGTCCGGCTCTGACGAGACACGGGTGACCACGGGTCGCTTCGCGCCGAGCCCTTCGGCGCCGCTGCACCTCGGGAACCTCCGCACGGCGCTCCTCGCGTGGTGCGCGTCGCGGTGCGCCGGCGGCCGACACCTCCTTCGGATCGAGGACCTCACGACCTCGAGCGCCTCCGACTGCTCGCAGTCGCAGATGGAGGACCTGGCCGCGCTCGGGCTCGATCACGACGGCGAGGTCGTCCGGCAGTCGATGCGGTCCGGGCTGTACGAGGACGCGATCGGCCGACTCGAACGGGCAGGTCGCACCTATCCGTGCTACTGCTCGCGCCGCGAGGTCCGCGAGGCGTCGCTCGCTCCCCATGGCCCTGCTCCCGAAGGCGCGTACCCCGGCACGTGCCGCGACCTCTCCGCTGCACAGCGCCGCTCCCTCGAGCGCGCCGGCCGGCGGCCGGCACTGCGGTTGCGCTCACGAGGGGTCGCTGTCACCGTCCGCGACCGACTGCTCGGCGAGCAGCGATCGGTGGCCGACGACCTCGTCCTCCGGCGAGCCGACGGCGTCGCCGCGTACAACCTGGCAGTCGTCGTCGACGACGTCGACCAGGGCGTCGACCTCGTCGTCCGCGGCGACGACCTCTGGGAGACGACCCCGCGACAGGTGCTGCTGCAGCGCCTGCTCGGGTTCGCCACCCCGTCGTACCTGCACGTCCCGCTGGTGCTGGGGCCGGACGGCAGACGTCTCGCGAAGCGGGACGGCGCGGTCACCCTCGCGGAGCGAGCGGCGCTCGGTGAGACGGTTCCGCAGGTGGTGGGAATGCTTGCGGCATCGGCGGGACTCGCGGTTGCGGGCGAGGAGTTGACCGCGGTCGACGTGGCGGAGCGCTTCGAGGTCGGCCGACTTCGGCGAGATCCCTGGATCCTGAGCAGCTGACGCGGCGCCGACGTCGAGGTCGTCGTCGGTGTGCCACGATG
>JAFDWA010000539.1 GCA_018268735.1 Actinomycetota bacterium
CGAGGGCTACGACGCCCAAGCAACGCTCGGGGGGCTCGTCGAGGGCCTCGACCGCATCCCGGCCGGGCTGCTGCGGTCAATCACCTTCGACCAGGGCTCAGAGTGGGCGGAATGGGAGACCATCGCCGCGACCTACGACATCGACGTCTGGTTCTGCGACCCGCACTCGCCGTGGCAACGCGGTCAGATCGAGAACCAGAACCGCGCCTGGCGCTGGTGGTTCCCCCGCGGCACCCGCCTCGACAACCTCCACCAGCACCACGTCGATGACGTCGCCGCGATCATCAACGGGCAACGCCGCCGCAACCTCGCCTACCACAGCCCCACCGAGCTCTACCATGCCCTCACCGTGCACTGATCACTGGAACTGGCCGACCACCACCCCTCAACTTCAACACCCGGCGGGACAACCTCAGGCCACCAGGGGCACCCCGAATGGAACTACGACCTCACCCCAACGCCCGAGTAGTTCCTGCCCGAACCCTAAGGCGAAGAGAGGAGTCAGGTCAGCAGGAGAGGTCATGCGGGCTTCAGGTCCGTCTCGGTGTTCGCGCCGACGTTGTGTTAGCAGGAGAGGTCATGCGGGGGGCCGTCATGCGGCGGCGGGGGCGGTGGGTGCAGGCGCACGATGCTGGCAGCGGGGTCGTCGGGGTCCAGCTGCACCTCGACCGGCCGTCGACGGTCGTGTTCGTCGACGTGCTGCTCCACGACGGGTCGATCGTCCCGCGGCGCCTCGAGCACGTCACGAAGGCCGAGCATCCCGGCCGCCAGCACGCTCGCGCTGACCGAACGGCGATACCGGTGCGGGATCCGAGCCGACGGCTGCGGATCGATCGGATCCGTCGTGTCGTCGGAGACCACGACGAGGAACGGCGGCAGCAGCGGGTCCACCTCGTCGACCCCGTCGAGGTCAGGGAGGTACCCGAACGGCTCGTCGTCGTCCACACCCCGAGGCTACGCACCGCGGCACCCGCCGCCATCCCGTACCGGGCTCGCCCCACGTCGGCGATCGGCGCGGGACGTGCCGAGATCGGGAAGAGGGTGCCGATCAGCGCGTCGATCAGCCGCCGGCGACCGCGGGGATGATCGAGATCTCGGCACCGTCGGCGACTGCGGTGTCGACGCCGTCGAGATACCGGACGTCGTCGTCGGCGAGGAACACGTTGACGAAGCGGCGCAGCCCGTCGGCATCGAACAGCCGGTCGGCGAAGCCCGGGTGCGCCGCATCGAGGTTCGCCAGCGCCTCGCCCACCGTCGTGCCCTCGACCTCGACGGTGGAGGCACCGCCGGTCAGCGTGCGCAACGTCGTCGGGATCCTGATCGTCACCATGTCCTGCTCCTCGAGCTCGTCGTCGACCGCGCCGTCGATCGTGGGTCGGCAGGTGGATTCTCCACCAACGGCGAGGGTTCCGTGAACTCGCCGAGGTTCCCAACTCCGACGCCACGCGCAGGATTCCCGCGTGGCCTGCTTGTAACTTGCTCGGACCGCCCATGACGACCGAGCAACGACCGGACCGGCGCGACTGCGCTCCGATCCGCTCCTTCCACCACACCGACTGGTCCATCGAGCAGATGCTCGCGGCCAAGCGCACGACCACG
>JAFDWA010000053.1 GCA_018268735.1 Actinomycetota bacterium
GTCGTCGTTCGCCGCGGAGATCGACTCGGAGCCGCTGCCTGCCGAGCCGCTCGCCCTCGTCGTCGGTGCCGATCATCCGCTCGCAGGCATCGCCGAGCCGACGCCTGCGCAGGTGACCGCCCACCCGTTCGTGCTCCCGCCTCCTGCCCCGGTCGGCCGGCGTGTCCTGACGCGGTCCCTCGACCCGGCCAACCGATCGGCCCGCGTGCCGTTCTACGAGGTCGAGTCGACTGCCGCGTGCCTCGAGGTGCTCGCCGATCAACGCAGCGTCACCCTCGTCCCGGTGTCGTTGGCCCGCCAGGAGTGTCCGATGCGTGGCCTCGTGTTCCGGACCGCCGGCGAGCGACAGGCGACCCACGACGGCATCCACGTCCTGCGCGGTCGCACCATCGGCACCTCGGCGCGGATCGCCAGGGACGCCGTGCTCGCGGAAGCGAGCGCGATCGCGGAGGAGGACCGGAGCTGGCAACGGATCGCCGGCACGGGGTGGCAGCGCTGAGCGGTGTCGGTGCAGGCGATGGTGCAGGCGGGGTTGAAAACGACGGTGCAGGCGAGGGTGCAGGCGACGGTGGGGATGGGACGCATCAGCCCATCCCCGGGTCCCACCGAGGACCGTGCCTCGATGGACGGATCCGACCGGATCGGCGGCGGCCATCCCGGAGGCGCGGAGCCGGACATCGTGCTGCGGAACGTCGGACTGCGATCGACGGAGACGTCGAGTGCACCGGGAACGCGTTGCGGGAGTACGCGGAGCGGGCGCTGAAGGGCTTCGACGCCTTCGGTGAGTCGCTCGGAGGAACGACCCGCGTCGGGGATGCGCCTCCACGACACCACGGCGCAGTCGCCGGTCGGGTGCCTGGTCCCGATGCCCACGCCCGCACCGGCTGAGGGCGGATGAGGTCGGGCCCGGTCCGCACGAAGCTGCGGTGAGACCCTGTGAGGAGGACCTCCGAGGTCGGACATCGACCTCAGAGGTGCCGAGCTCGGGGACCAGTCGGTGCCGTGAGGGCGCTCAGGTCCACATGGGTCCAGTCGGGCGCGTCGGCGGATCCGTGGCCGAGGAGGATCACGGTCCGTCCCACCAGAGCGTCGAGCAGGTCGCGCAGCACCCGCTCGGCCGTGGGCGCGTCGAGGTGGGCGGTCGGCTCGTCCAGGACCACCACGGCATGGCCCGCGAGCAGCACCCGTGCGAGCGCGAGCCGCTGGCGTTGGCCGCCGCTCATGGCGCTGCCGTCGCGCCCCACCGGGGTCGCCAGGCCCTCGGGCAGGGCGACAGCCCATCCGCTGAGCTGCACCGCGTCGAGCGCGGTCCACAGCTCGTCGTCGTTCGCGTCGGGGGCCGCGAGTCGGAGGTTCTCGCGCAGCGACGTCGACGCGAGCCATGGGGCCTGCTGGCACCACGTCACGACCTCGCGGACGTTCTCGCCGCCGGCCGCTGCCGTGTCGAGCCCGCCGAGTCGGTACTCCCCGTGTTCGAGGCCGATGAACCGCACGAGTGCCGCGGCGAGGGTCGACTTGCCGGTTCCGCTCGGCCCCTCGATGCGGGCGAGCGATCCGGGCTCCAGCCTGAGGTCGAGGCCGCTGAGCACCGGTGAGGGTGCACCGGGCCAGCGGAGCGTGACGTCGTCGAGCACGAGCGAAGGATTCGTCGGGACGGGTTCGGCACGCGTGGGTTCGGTCACCGGGTCTGGCGCGTCGAGGACCGCTCGCAGGCGACCCGCGGCGATCTGAACCGATGCTGCCTGCTCTCCGGCGTGGAGGAGGGGAGCGAGGACCTCGATCAGCGCGAACGGCACGAGGACTGCAACAGCGAGCAGCGCTGCGTCGATCGTGCCGCCGATGGATCGGTCGACGAGCACGACGGCAGCCGCCAGCACCGGCGCGCTGAGCGCTGCGAGCCCTTCCACGAGCCCGACGCGTGCGCCGCGACGCCGCTCGCTGCGGCCGACCGCGGTCACCGCATCCGAGATCCGACCGACCCAGTCACCCGCAGCTCCGGTGGTGGTCAGCTCGTCAGCGTGTTCGACGAGCTCGAGGGTCGTTCCGGCGAGTCGGGAGCGTGCGGCAACCTGCTCGCCGACGGTCCCGGATGTGAGCAGGTTGGTCGCCGCGGGGAGGACCACGGCGAGCAGGCCGACCGCCACCGCGTACACCAGACCGATGCCCGGGGCGACCATGGCGGACGCGACGACGACGACGAGACCGACGACCAGCCCGGAGGTCAACGGTCCCATGACCCGCAGCTCCTGGTCAGCGAGCCGGTCGACGTCGTCGACGACACGGGCCATCACGTCCCCTCGCTCCATTCCCGGCACGCCGGCTGGGGCGATCCGGCCGAGTCGATCGACGACCGTCGCCCGAACCTTGGAGAGCATCCGGAAGGTGGCGTCGTGGGAGACGACCCGTTCGGAGTAGCGAAGGACGCCCTTGCCGATCGCGAACGTCCGCACCGCGACGGCCGCGACAGCGAGCTCGGCGAATGGAGTGCGGGTCGACGCGCGGACGAGCATCCAGGCAGCGGTCCCTGCGAGGCCGATGCTGCAGAGCTCGGTCGCGACGGCGAGGGCCCGACCGGTGGCGAGACGCCACCGCATCCCTGCGGCCATGTGGCGGAACCACGCGAGGTCGGTGCGGTCGTCTCGCTGCGTACCTGGGGCCCCCGCACGGGATCCTCCGGACGCGGCGTGGGCACTGGGCTGCGGTGTCCGGACCGACCCGGGCGCCGGGAGCGCTGCATCGTCGCCAATGTGCTCGGTGGCTGGGCCGTCTGGAGCTGGGCCGTCTGGATCTGGGCCGTCGGCGAGCGCTCGTTCGGCTCGGGTCCGGTCTGTCGGTGCCGACGGCCGGTCGCCGAGGAGCACGACGTGGTCTGCGGCATCGATGAGGAGGGGGTCGTGGGAGGCGACGACCACGGCGCAGCCGCTCCTCGCCGCCCGCCGTAGCGCTCCGATGACGAGGGTGCTCCGGTGGCTGTCGAGCTGTGAGGTTGGCTCGTCGGCGAGCAGGAGCCGGATGCTCGGGATGCTCCGGGCACGCAGCACGCCGCGGGCGACCGCCAGGCGTTGGCGTTCGCCACCGGAGAGCTCCGACGGCCTGCGCTCGGCGAACCCAGCGAGGTCGACCGCTGCGAGCGCGTGGTCGACCGCAACGGCGTCGATCCGGTCGGATCCGGAAGCGACGGCGGCCCGGACGTCGGTCCCGACCGGGTCGGGGAGCTGTGGGATCCACACGAGTGCGTCGGCCCGTGCCGTCCTCGACAGATCCGTCACGTCGATGCCGGCCAGCTCGACGTGGCCTCGGTGCAAGGGGACACGGCAGCGGACGGCGTCGAGCAACGTCGACTTGCCGGCTCCGCTGGCACCGACCAGCGCGACGAGCGATCCGGCGTGGACGTCGAGGTCGACCGGTCCGACCCGTCGACCGCGGTCGGGATCGACCACGGTTGCCCCGGAGATGCGCAGCGTCGGAGTGGTCGGCTCCGATGTCGGCAACACGTCGACCGGTCCGTCCGGGGTCGTCGTGGTGGCGAGCAGCTCGCTGAGCTCGTCGGCTGCATCGGTACCGGCCTGCGCGGCGTGGAACGCCGCGCCGACCCGCCGGATCGGAAGCGAGCACTCCGGCGCGAGCAGCAGGACGATGAGCGCCGCCTGCAGCGTCACGTCGCCGACGCTGAGGCGGTAGCCGATCGTGACCGCGACGAGCGCGACCGACAGCATCGCCAGCAGCTCCATCGCCGCTGCCGACAGGAACGCGACGCGCAGGGTCCGCATGACAGCGACCCGGTACTGCTCGGCCACGGCGCGCACCCGTTGCACCTGCGCCCCGGCCTGACCGAACAGCCGCAACGTCGGCAGGCCGACGAGGACGTCGTGGAAGTGCGCAGCCAGGCGCTGCAACGTGGCCCACTGGCGATCAGCCCGATCCTCGGCGAGCCTGCCGATCAGGACCATGAACACCGGGATCAGCGGGATCGCCACGAGCAGGATCACCGCGGAGGTGAGGTCGGCGACGAGGATCCGTGCGCCTGCGGCGAGCGGGAGGACAGCGGCGATGCACAACGCCGGCACGTACTCCCGTATCCACGGGTCGAGCGCGTCGATCCCGTCGGTGACGAGCGTCGTGACCCGGGCCGGGGTCGCCTCGGCGGCACAGCGTTCGTCGACGACGAGCGCGTGGGCGATCACACGGTCGGTGATCGTCGCCCGAGACGCGGCTGCAGCGCTCGCCGCCGAGAGCTCGGTGACCCAGCGCAGCACGAGGCGTCCCAGCCCGATAGCGAGGAGCACCCCGGCGAGCGGTACTGCTGCGTCGAGGTCGCCGTCGATCAGCCGTGGAAGCTCGCGACCGATGATCTCGGCCTGCACGAGCACGACGACCGCAGTTGTGACCGCCAGGCCTGCGCAGATCGACAGGTGGCGACGGAGCGCGGGCGCGAGACGCAGCAGCGTCGGGTCGATCGGTCCACGACCCGGTCGATGCGCAGCAGGGTCGAGCGGGTCCTCGCCATCGACGACGGGCCGGACCGGTTCGAGCACCCGGCGATGCTACGACGTGGGGCGCTGCTCCCCGAACCCCGCCCCGGGCAGCACAGGGGGTTCGGGCAGAGCAGGGCCTCGGGCAGAGCAGGGGTTCGGGCAGAGCAGGGGGTCAGAGCGCTGGGCGGTGACGTTCGACGATCGCGGCGAGGTCCAGGCCTGTCGGGAGCGTGCCGAACGCCCGATGCCCACCGG
This sequence comes from Actinomycetota bacterium, assembly GCA_018268735.1. Lineage (GTDB taxonomy): Bacteria > Actinomycetota > Acidimicrobiia > Acidimicrobiales > Microtrichaceae > Dermatobacter. Next base: position 4,731 of record JAFDWA010000053.1, read on the forward strand.
CGTCGCGGTCCAGGCGCGAGGCGCAGAATGCATCCGAGACCGCAGCGGGGGAATGGCGCACGAGCAGCGATCCCTGCAGCACGAGCGCCATGTCCTCGACGATCCGCCGGGCTCGGGACTCGACGTCGGCCAGGTCGTCGAGCTCCTTTCGGAGCGAGACCGCCGCTGCGTCGAGCCGGCGATCTGCTCCACCAGCCAGGTCGACCTCGTCCCAGTACGCGTCGACGGAGTCGGGTGAGCGCAGCATGGCGCGCAGCACGTCGAGGCAGATGACGTTGCCCGATCCCTCCCAGATGCCGTTGACCGGGCTCTGGCGGAACACCCGGGGCAGATCGGAGTCCTCGACGAACCCGTTGCCGCCGAGGCACTCCATGGCCTCCGCAGCGTGCGACGGCGCCCGCTTGCAGGTCCAGTACTTGACGATCGGCAGCGCCAGCCGGGCGAAGCGCTGCTCGTCCGGATCGTCCGCAGCGTCGAAGGTCGCCGCGACCCGGATCGCTGCTGCTGTGGCAGCCTCCGACTCGACTGCGAGGTCGGCCAGCACGTTCGCCATGAGCGGTTGCTCGTCGAGCACGCGGCCGAAGGCGCGACGGTGCTGCGCATGCCAGGTCGCCTGCGCGACGCCCTGGCGCATCACCCCCGCGGATCCGAGGGTGCAGTCGAGACGGGTGTGGTTGACCATCTCGATGATCGTTCGGACCCCTCGACCCTCCTCGCCCACCATGAGCGCCCAGGCATCGAGCATCTCGATCTCGCTCGACGCGTTCGAGCGGTCCCCGAGCTTGTCCTTCAGCCGTTGGATCCGCACCCGGTTGCGGTTGCCGTCGGGTCGCCAACGTGGCATCCAGAAGCAGCTCAGGCCCCCTGGAGCGTTCGCGAGCACGAGGAATCCGTCGGACATGGGTGCCGAGCAGAACCACTTGTGGCCGGTCAGGAGGTGCTCGGCGCCGGGGCCTCCGCTGCCCACGGGTCGGGCGGTGGTGGTGTTGGCGCGGACGTCGGAGCCTCCCTGCTTCTCGGTCATCGCCATGCCGGCGGTGATCCCCGCCTTGGCGGGGATCGGATGGTTGGAGCCGTCGTAGTGCGGGGCGGCCAGGGCGGCGACGAGCGCGTCGGCGACGTCGGGTTGGTGGCGAAGCGCTGCGACAGCGGAGTACGTCATCGAGATCGGGCAGGTGTGGCCCGCATCCACCTGGTACCAGGTCATCATCCCGGCGGCCCGTGTCACGTGCGGGGCCGGCCGTTGGTCGACCCACGGAGCGGCGTGCAGCCCGGCGCCCACCGCGGCCGCCATCAGCTCGTGGTAGGCGGGGTGGTAGTCGACCACGTCGAGTCGGTTGCCGTAGCGGTCGTGGGTGCGCAGCACGGGCGGATTCGCGTTCGCCTGTCGACCGCGCTCCAGCCACTCGGGGTCGCCGGCGCGTCGACCGATCGCGGCGAGATCGGCCACGTTGGCCCCTCCTCCGTGGCGCTCGACGGCCTCGACGAGCGCGGCGTTCGACGAGTAGGTGTCGCAGCCCTCGAGTGGTGGCGGCTGGTTGGTGACCTCGTGCGTGTCGGACCAGGTCGGCGTCGATCCTTCAGCCATGCTCGGAGGCTACGACCGCACCGGCGACGGTGGCGGCGAACCCGGCAGCGAGGGTGGCGACGGTGGCTGATGGCACATGTGGCAACCTGGGTGCGCCGCCGTCGCCCACGTCCTGCGTCGGTGCGTGCGGTTCGACGCACAGGGGGTGCACACGATGTCCATCGACGAGCTCGGCTCCAGCGAGGCCACCAACCACACCGGCAGCCACACCGACGACGACGGCGACGCAGGGATCCTCGGATCCGCCGCAGACCTCGAAGCGATCCTGACGACGGTGAACACCGACGTGGACGAGGTGATCCACGCTGTGCGCGACAACGCGGATGTGATCTTCACGTGGGACTACGAGAAGGGCAGCCGGCCCTCGCTGGAGAAGCTCTACGAGAAGGCGAAGCACTCGCAGTGGAACGGCCAGACCGACCTCGACTGGTCGATCGACGTCGACCAGGAGGAGTTCGCCTCGATGATGGCCGACATGCAGATGGCCGACTTCGAGGCACGTGGCGTCGACTTCTCGGGCACCCCGTTCGAGTCCTGGCAACGACCCGAGTGGATCGAGCTGTCCCACGAGGCCCAGAACTGGTCGCTCAGCCAGTTCATGCACGGCGAGCAGGGAGCCTTGATCTGCACCGCGAAGATCGTCGAGACGGTGCCGTGGATCGACGCCAAGTACTACGCGTCGACGCAGGTGATGGACGAGGCCCGCCACGTCGAGGTCTTCGCCCGCTACCTCGACACCAAGCTCGACGGCCACTACCCGATCAACGCCCACCTCAAGGCGCTGCTCGACGACATCATCGCCGACAGCCGCTGGGACATGACCTACCTCGGCATGCAGATCATGGTCGAGGGGCTCGCGCTCGCAGCGTTCGGGATGGCGCTGCAGACCACACCCGATCCGCTGCTCAAGCAGCTCCTGCGCTACGTGATGAGCGACGAGGCCCGTCACGTCGCGTTCGGGGTGCTGTCGCTGCAGGAGCTCTACGCGGGGCTCACCGACGCCGAGCTGCTCGAACGCCAGGAGTTCGCGTTCGAGGCTGCGGTGCGGATGCGGGACCGGTTCCTGCAGCAGGAGGTCTGGGAGCGGATGGGCATCGACGTGCGCAAGGCGGTGAAGCTCTTCGACGTCCCCGCGGAGATCAAGAACCAGGACCCGTTCCAGCAGCTGCTGTTCTCGAAGATCGTGCCGAACTGCAAGAAGCTCGGCCTGCTCGACGCCAACGACGGCTGGCTGCGCAAGCGGTTCGACGTGCTCGGCGTCACCCAGTTCGAGGACTGGGTCGACACCGGCGAGGAGTACCTCGAGATGGACGCCGTCTCCCAGGATCGGCTCGCTGCGGCGCAGACCGGCACGGGCGCCGAGTCGGGTGTCGCCTGACGGTGCTGCGGCCACCCCGGATTCGGCCGGTCGACGACGCCACGGCGACCGACGCCCAGCGTGACGCGCTCTCACCGCTGGGGCCGATGGGCGAGCTCAACATCTTCCGCACCCTCGCGGTGCACCCGAAGCTGCTGCGCAGCTGGCTGCCGCTCGGGGGACGGCTTCTGCAGGGGTCCACGCTTGATGCGAGGCTCCGTGAGCTGGTCATCCTGCGGACTGCTGCGCGCTGCGGTTCCGACTACGAGTGGGGCCAGCACGTCGCGATCGGCCGTGACGCCGGCCTGAGCGACGAGGAGATCCTGGCGTGCGCAGCGTCCGGACCAGACGCCATCGCCGTCTCGTCGTGGAGCGCCGTCGAGCGACACCTGCTCGGCGCCGTCGACGAGCTCCTCGGCGCGCATTGCGTCGCGGATCCGACGTGGAGGGCTCTGGTCGGGTCCGGCTGGAGCGACTCGCAGCTCGTCGAGCTGACGATGCTGGTCGGCCACTACGCGATGCTTGCCGGGATGCTGCGCTCCGCCGGCGTCGAGACCGAACGCCCGCTCCCTGCGATCGGCTCCGTCGAGTCGGACCGCTGAGCGCTGGTCCCGTGTCTGCGAGTGCTGTGGCAGGTCGACTCGTCGGGCGGACCGCGGTCGTCGTCGGTGCCGGACAGAGCTCCGGCGAGACGGTCGGCAACGGCCGGGCAGTCGCCCTCACCTTCGCCCGCGAGGGGGCGCGGCTCGTGCTCGTCGATCGGGACGCCACGAGCCTCGCCGAGACGGCGGCGCATGCGGCGACCGCTGCGGGCGAGGCGGGCCACGACCTGCCGATCCCGGTCGAGG
>JAFDWA010000540.1 GCA_018268735.1 Actinomycetota bacterium
CGTCGACGACGCGCACCGGCGCTTCGTCGCCGACGCCCCCCTCGTCTCCGCCGGTCGGATGGGCGTGACAGCCCGAGTCGTCCCCGCGAGCCGGTTGCTCACGACACCCGTGGAGCTCGGGCTCGTCACCTGGGCCGGCTGAGCACCCCCACCTCGGCCGGCGCGACCCCCGAGCACCTCGCACGTTCGTGTGCGGGATCGACGCGTGGTACGTCGATCTCACACGCGAACACCCAGCCACGCCCTTCGTGTGCGGATCCGACGCGTGGCAGGTCGATCTCACACGCGGACGCCGGACCGAGCCACGCCGTGGGTCAGCCGAAGTCGGCGACGCCGGGACCGTCGCGGAGGAAGGACCTGACCCCGACCGCGGCGTCGCCGGTGGCGAAGGAGTCCACGAAGAGCTCCTGCTCCAACGCGAGCCCGTCCGCGAGCGGGAGGTCGAGACCGCCGTCGACGGCGCGCTTGGCCAGGGCGATGGCAGCCCTCGGGCCGCGGGCGTAGACCCCAGCGAGCTGGAGGGCCGCATCGAGCGCGTCGCCGTCGACGACCCTGTCGACGAGGCCGATGGATCGGGCCTCCTCTGCGTCGACGGCCCGACCGCTGAGGACGAGGTCCTTGGCACGGGCGGGACCGATCAGCCGGGCGAGCCGCTGGGTCCCGCCGCCGCCGGGGATGATCCCGAGCAGGATCTCCGGCTGACCGAACCGTGCACGCGTCGACGAGATCCGGAAGTCGCACGCCAGCGCCAGCTCGCACCCACCGCCGAGGGCGACCCCGTTCACCGCCGCGATCGTCGGGCACGGCATCGCTGCCAGCTCACCGAGGGCGTGCAGGAACCCGTCGCCGATCTTCGCCACCCGATCCGGCGGCGCGACGGCGAACGGCTCGTCGCCGCCGCGCTCGACGAACTCGGTGATGTCGGCCCCCGCGGCGAAGACCTTCGGCCCGCCGGTCAGGACGATCGCCCTCGCAGCCTGGTCGCGGAGCCCCACGAGGACCGCCCGCAGCTGCGAGAGCACCTCTGTGCTCAGCGCGTTGACCTTGCCGTTCGCCAACGTGACGACATCGACGCCCTCGGCCGTTCGCTCGCAGCGGACGAGGGTCGAATCCGGTTCCGTCATGGGTCCGGACAGTACCGTCGGCGACGATCACGCTCCGATTCCGCCAGCCCGACGACCTCCGACGCCGAGGGTCGTCGACGGGGCTCCTCGTCGCAGCAGGCTGCCACGATCGAGTCGATCCCCCGGGGGACGGCCGCCCGCTCCAAGGGCCCGTGCGGCAGCGGTCGGCGCGCGGTCGCAGCACTCCACAGGGTCGCCCCGAGGCCGTAGACGTCGGATGCCGACGTGGGCGCAGCACCGTCGAACCGCTCGGGAGCTGCCCATCCCGGCGTCGCGCCGCGTCGCTCCTCCCGCCGGCCCGAGCCGGGCTGCACCCATGTCGCAAGCCCGAAGTCGGCGAGCACCGGACGACCGTCGACGAACACGACGTTCGCCGGGGTCACGTCGCCGTGGACGACCTCCAGCCCGTGCGCAGCGTCGAGCGCGGAGGCCAGCGCGACCGCGAGCGAGACGACCCGTGAAGCCGCAA
>JAFDWA010000541.1 GCA_018268735.1 Actinomycetota bacterium
GGGGGTCCCGGTTCGCCGAGCCGTACAGCAGCAGCACCTTGCGACCTGCAGGGATGGTGCGACCGTGCAACGTGACCTCGGCCGTCGTGGTGCGCGCGAGCCCTTGCACCGGCGACGCGAGTCGCGCCAGCTCCTCGACGGCGCCGGGGATCAGCGACGGATCCTCGACCAGCTCGGACCGCTGGCGCGGCGCGCCGGCGAGCTCGACGGCTGCGTGGCCGAGCAACCCGGTCGTCGTGTCGTTTCCGCCGGCGACCATCGTGAACGCGAACCCGAGGATCTGCAACAGCGGCGCAGCGTCGCGGACCTCGGTCGATCCGACCAGGTCCGAGATCACGTCCTCACCCGGGTCGACCCGTCGACGTTCGACCAGCTCGGCGAAGTAGCCGAGCAGATCACGCAGCGCCTCGGCTGCCGAGGTCACGCTGCCCTGGGCGTTCGCCTCCACGATCGCCTCGGTCCACCCGTCGAAGCGGCCCCGGTCCTGCTCGGGAACGCCGAGGAAGTGGGCGACGACCATGCTCGGCAACGGCTTGAACACCGCGTCGACGACATCGACCTCCTCCTCGCCGCGGAGATCGTCGAGCCGGAGCCCGATCCAGTCGCGCACCATCGGCTCGGACGACGCCACACGCCGCGGGGTGAAGCGCGAGGCGACCAGCCGGCGGAACGCCGTGTGCTCTGGCGGATCCATCATGACGATCGGACGTGCCTCGTCGAGGCCGATCAGCTCGCGCTCCCCGTAGGTGGTCGTGAGCCCATCCTCCGAGGAGAACGTCGACGCATCACGGGCCGCCGCCCACACGTCGTCGAAGCGGGACAGCACCCAGTGGTCGCGGTCGGCCACGTGGTGGACCGGGTCGTGGTCACGGAGCGCCGCGTACATCGGGAACGGGTTCCGCCAGCTCTCCGCTGAGCAGGCGGTGAACGCCACCGATCCTTCGTCATCGACGTCAGGTGAAGGCCGCTGCACGGCCGACACCTTGTCACGATCGCTTCGATCTCCGCGACCGGCGCCCCCGGCAGCCCATGACGTCGGTCTGCAGCACCGTCGCGGTCGGCACCGCTGCGTCACCGGTCACCTGATGGGCTTTCTCAGGGATGTCCGCAGCGGTGCCGATAGGCGGAAGGAACCGACGTCCGGACCCCATGGAACCTCTCCCCTCCCACGCCCGTCACGACCTGCTGGTCGACGACCGCCTGAGCCGCCTGCTCGAGGCGTCCGTCGACGCGATCATGGTGATGGATGCGGCCGCACAGGTGCTGTGGGTCAGTCCCGCCACCGAGGTGCTCCTGCAGCGGAGCCTCGGCGAGCTGCGCTCGATCGATCCGCTGGAGCTCGTGCACGCCGAGGACCTGCCCGAGGCAGCGCGCCTGCTCGGGAGGATGTACGAGGGCGTCGACGACGACGACCCCGCGGTGGTGCGGCTGCTGACCGGTGACGGCCGAGCGGTGTGGGTCGAGGTGAAGGGGAAGGACCTGAGCGACGTGCCCGGCGTCGGGGGGATGGTGCTGACAGCGCGGGACATCTCCTATCGCCTCGACCTCGAAGCGGCGCTCCGCTCCACCCAGCAGCGCTTCGAGT
>JAFDWA010000542.1 GCA_018268735.1 Actinomycetota bacterium
TGGTGTTCCTCGTCGTCCAGGGCATCGTGGCGGTCGTGTGGGTCGGCACCGCGATGCGGGAGGAGGTCCTCCAGGCCGTCCTAGCGTTGACCTACACCGCGAACTGGCAGCTCAGCTTCGGTCACCAGCCGCCGTATGCACTGGTGCACCTGTGGTCCCTCAGCCTCGAGGGCCAGTTCTACCTGTTGATGGCGGTCGGTCTGTGGTCGTTGCGCCGACGGCTCCGGCGACCGGACCTCGTGGTCGCCGGGCTCGTCCTGGCGGCGGTGGCGGTCGCGCTGTGGCGCATGTTGCTGTACCGCCACGGGGTGGCGCTCCCGGCGCTCTACGAGCGGACCGGCGCACGGGCCGACTCCATGTTCCTCGGTGTCGCTGCCGCAGTGGCATGGCGGAGCCGCCTGGTGAGCGACCGCACGTTCAGGATCCTCGGTGCGGCCGGCCTCGGATTCCTCTGCGTCGCGGTGCTCGTCGCCGAACCAGGCGCGGAGTGGCTGTTCCGCGGCGGGTTCACCGTGGTGGCTGCGTGCGCTGCGGCGGCGGTCGCTGCGGCCGCGACCGGGGCGGGGGTCGTGGCGCGGGTCGGTGGGGTGCGGGTGCTGCGGTGGGTCGGCGCCATCTCCTACTCGCTGTACCTGTGGCACCTGCCGATCTACCTCTGGGTGGTACACGCCGCCCCGCACGCCGCCCTCGCGGTGAAGGTGGGGATCGCGGTCCCGGCATCCTTCGCTGCTGCCTGGGTCAGCTTCCGCCTGATCGAGTCCCGGACTCTCGCTCCGTGGCGTCGGACGCTCGACGGCGACGAGGTCCACGCCGGGTCGGCGGGAGCAGGCCAGCAGCGATCGTCACCGGGTCCCGAACCCGAGCCCGAGGCGGCGATCGGCGCAGTGGCCCTCAGCGGCGACGGACGACGCAGGCGGCCACCCCGGCCGGAACCGTGACCCGGTACGGCAGGTCGGCCCCGTCGACGCCGGGGGCGTCCGCCGGCACCTCCAACCACGCCGTGTCGGCACCTCCCAGCGGGTCGACGCCGACCTCGATGCCGCGGGCCGGTGCCGAGAACCGTGCGACCCGGACCGTGAGCTGCCCGGACGAGGGCCGGAGGTCGGGTCGTGAGCGCACGACGTCCGGGCGCATCCCGACGACGGATCCCGGTCGGACCTCGAGGGGACCTTCGGGGAGCTGCATCGTGCACGGGCCGCTGCCGGCGCCGGTGCCGGTCCGGATCGGCAGGCCGTCGACGAGCAGCCGGTCCGCCGTCGCGGTCTGGTCCGCACGGCCGACGCGGAACGTCGCCGGATCCATCCCGGCGATCGGGCTCCCCACGGAGGCCACGCCGTGGAGGTACTCGCCGTTGGTGACCGGGACGTACGACAGCGGCAGGATCACGTCCTGGCTCCCTCGGTTCGGTCCCACGGCCTCGGCTGCGAACAGGGCGGCGCGCACGCCCGGCGTCGCGGACTCCACCATGTGGGCCCAGTCGTCCATCCCGTCGAGGAGGACGACGGCTCCGGCGAGCAGCACCGCCGCGGCGACGCCGACGCCCACCCGTCGGAGCGGACCACCGACAG
>JAFDWA010000543.1 GCA_018268735.1 Actinomycetota bacterium
CAGGGCGTCGGCGAGTCGGGGCAGGTGCCGCAACGTCACCGCCGTGCGCAAGTCCCGCCGCACCCGGCGCGGATCCGCGCCATGACGCCAGCCGGCTTCGTTCGCGACGGTGTGACCGAGGCGCCGGTCGGTCAGATCACGGGCATCCAGCTCGGCGAGCAGCCCGAACCGGGCCGAGTGGAACAAGCGGTCCACCATCTCGAGCGCGTCGAACAACCCGAGGCAGGTGTCGTCGTCCAGACCCCGCCACTCCGTACCAGCCAGGTCACCCAACGAGCCGATGACCGCGGCCGCGTCGGCCGGCACCGGGAACACCGGCACCCCGAAACCCGCCGACACCGGTTCCTCATCGGCGCCGTCCCCGGCCGACCCTCCTCCTGATGTCCCTTCCCCAATCGAACGCATGTTCGCATGATGCCGGAGGGGTGTGACAGTGCCGTGACGAATCGGCTGAATCCGGGCGACGAACCGCGGATGTCACGGCACCCTGTACTCGTGGGAATGTACGACGAGTTCACCGACGCGATCCGCGACGGCCAGATCAAGTGCTGGGGCAAGCGCCTCGACCTGTACATCATCGGCGACCCCGTGACGCTCCACGTCGCCGTCGACGACGACACCGCGCACCAGCTCGCGAGGGAACTCGACGCCGACGAAGACGCCGGCCTCGCCGACCAGCCCCGCAGCATGCGCACCCGGAGTCTCCTCTACGACGGCCGACCTCGGCCGGACATCCTCGACTTCCAGGTCCTCTGCCGCGACGGCAGCGCCCTGGTCGTCCGGGACGGCCACTGGGTGCGCTGGGCCGACACCCCCGAGGAGGGGCTGCTCCTCGTCGACAACCGCGGACGCGCCGTCGAGGCGGGCGACGTCGACCGGGGGGCCTGGATCATCGACGACGACCACCGCCCACGCCGTCGTCGCGACGTCGCTCCGGACGACGCCAGCTGATCAGGACCGCATCAGGACCGCATCAGGCGGGCAGCACGACCAGGTCGTCGGCGTGGACGACCTCGCCCGCCCCGTCGACCAGGTCCGCGGAACGCCGCCCCGCCCGCGACCGCAGCGTGGTCGCACCCAGGCGCACCAGGCCCTTGGCCACGACCGTGCCGTCGGCGCCGACCACCTCGACCGCGTCGTCGGCGTCGAAGTCGCCGTGGACGCCGGTCACACCGGCGGCCAGCAGGGACCGGCCCCCGGCGGCGACGGCGCGCACCGCGCCGTCGTCGATCACGATGCGGCCCCGAGAGGGCAGGGCGAAGGCGATCCAGAGCTTGCGGGCCGACAGCCGCCGGGCCCGGGGCAGGACCACCGTGCCGACACCGGACCGCCCGGCGATGGCGTCGTCGAGCACACCCGAGCGGCCCGCCGCGGCGATCACGGCCCGGACTCCGGACCACGACGCCATCTTGGCCGCGGCCAGCTTGGAGGCCATTCCGCCCGATCCCCGCGCGGTACCCGCTCCGCCGGCCAGGGCCTCGAGCTCGTGGTCGACCTCGGCGATCTCCTCGATGAGCGACGCCTCGGCGGAGAACCGGGGGTCGGCGTCCATGAGCCCGGGCGT
>JAFDWA010000544.1 GCA_018268735.1 Actinomycetota bacterium
GGTTCCGGATCCGACGCCACCTGTCGCAATTCCAGGAGGAGTTGAAGAGTGGTCGCTACGAGGTCATCGTCGAATCGCAAGGTGACGCGCTGCTTCGACTCGGCGAAGTAGACGACGCCTTCCTCGCAGCGGTAGCCGGCGTCACGAAGCAGGAGCGCGATGACACAGAGCTGTACCTGTTCTGGCGACGCCACAGGTTCCTCGGCACCGCGCGCTCGTCCCCGCTTGACCTCGACGGGGACCACCGCGCCGTCGCGGCCTTCCAGCAGATCGGCCTTGGCGACCAGACCCAGGCGGTCCGAAGACAGCGAGACGGATGTCGCACGTCGGATCTCCGCATCCGGATCATCCGCCGCCGGAACCGAGCCCGACGGTTGGTCGACGACTCGATGCTGCCACCTGCCGTCAACGGTGAACTCGTTGTCGGCCCAGAGCTGCTGCACCCACTCGAGGTGGAACAGGCGCTTGCAGTATGCGAACTCGTTGACCATCCGTGCTGGAACGAGGTGCGGAACCTCGGCCCACTCTGGATCCGAAACCGCCATTCACAATTGATGGCACCGAAGCGCTTCTGTGTCACGGGATGACCGAGGTTCTGCCAACCACGCTCTCCGGCAAGGCTGTCACTGCCGAGTGGTTCAGTGTCCACATGGCCAGGACGTCACAATCGATCTCATGGCGCCGCGTCCTCGCGATCCAACCGCAGCCGGGATCGATCGACCACGACCCACCTGGACGCTCTTCCGGTGCCCCGAAGGTCCACCGCGCCGACCTCCCGTGCATCGTTCAGCGCGTTGCGGATCGCTCCTGGGGGGATGCCGGCGAGCGCCGATCTGACATCACCCATGCTGAAGGTCATCGGCGCGTCATCACGCAGCCAGGCAACGACAATCGCCCGGTTCGCCGCTGGGGTCGTCTGATGGAGCCGACGGCCCAGCTTCACATACGCCTCCAGCAACACTTCGCAGAAGAACTCCGTCCACGGCCAGATCGTGTGGTCCGCTTCGTGCCAGCCCCTCGTCGAGTCCAGCAAGGACCGGTAGTAGGCGGTTCTGCGATCCCCCAGGAGCTGCTCGATCGAGATGTAACGTCCGACCGTGTAGTCGGCACGAGCGAGCATCGCGTTCGACGCGATCCGACCGGTCCGGCCGTTGCCATCCTCGAAGGGGTGGATGACCAGCAAGTCGAGCGTGAAGGCTGCCGTCACCACCACGGGGTGGCAGGTGTCGGAGGTCAGGGCGACCTCAGCCCGCTCCGTGAGATCGACGACGTTGTCCTCGACGAAGCGAGCTTCGACTGTACGGAAGCGATCGGTGCCGTCCGGGTTCAAGACCCGGTTCTCCGAGCGCTTGAACCGACCCGCTACGTCCGGGCCTGCATATCGGAACAGCTCGCGGTGCCAGTGCAGGAGCCGCGGCACCGTGATCCGGTCGTGTGGGTTCGCGATCACGTCGTCGAGCGCCGCCCGGTACCCGGTGATCTCCTGCTCGTCTCGGCCCTTCGGAACGACCTCGTCACGGATCAGCCGCTCGGCCCGACGGTGTTCGGTGCGAATGCCCT
>JAFDWA010000545.1 GCA_018268735.1 Actinomycetota bacterium
ATCATCCGTGCCGCCCACCACCAGCATGCTGCGACCAGGCCGATGCCGATCACGACCAGCACCTGGCCCCAGGTCGTCTGGTAGGCGTCGCGGCCGTCGCCCACGTTCAACCCGGCGATCGCCATGCCCAGCGGCACGAGCACCACGAACATCCGAGCGGTGCGCGCTCCGGCGAGTCTGGCTCGGGCGTCGTTGCGGTCATGGACGTCGCGGCGGCGGTCTTCGGCCAGCGCCGCGAGCCGTCGATCGAGGTCACCGCCGACGTCCTGGACGACGAGCAGCGTCTCGCAGGTCGCGTCGGCGGTCGGGTCGGCGAGGCGTCGCTTGAGCACCGCGACGGTGCGCTCGAAGTCAGTCGTCAGGTTCCACTCTCGTTGGGCTGCGTCGAACGCGTTGCGCAGCTCGGGAGGGCCGTGCCGGCCGACCTCGAGCAATGCCTGGGGGATCGGTCGACCCATCGGCCCGACGAGCACCCGCAGCTCCTCGATCAGTCGAGGCCAGTGCTCCTGGGTCACCCGACGTGTGGCGGCGCGGCGTGACCGCCACATGGCCACAGGCCACGACCCTGCGATCACGCCGATCAGGACAGCCCCCACCCCCGGGCCGAGGACCGTCGAGGCGGCGATCGCGCTCGCCGCGGCGAGCGCGGTGACGGTGGTTGCGAACTGCCGTGGCCCCACGTCGTCGAGCCCCGCGCGCTGCAGGGCGGCGACCGCTCGTTCGTGCAGGCGCCGTGGGACCTGGCTCCAACGGCGCCAGCGTTGCGGGCCCGGCCGCGTCGGAGTGACGAGGAGGTGGACGCCGAGGGCGGCGCACAGGGCGAGGGTGATCGACGTCATGGACGGGACTCCTCGAGGAGCGCCGCGAGGTCGGTGCCGTGCGCTGCCATGCGCTCAGCGGCGCGGACCGGCACGACTCCGCTCCAGGTCAGTCCCCGATCGCCCTCACGGACGAAGACGTCCGTGGCGGTGAAGCGCACCGACTCTGGACCTGCGACGAGGTCCTCGACCGCGAGGACCGAGCTCACCCGGGGACCGTCGGGGCCCCGCTCGGTGTGGACGACGAGGTCGATCGACTCGCTGACGAGGTGGTTGAGGGCGCTGATGGGGAGATCCGCACCGTCGGAGAGCTGCGCGAGGAACCTGAGCCTGGTGAGTCCCTGTCGGGCCGAGCCGGCGTGGATCGTGGTGTAGCCGGTGACCCCTGAGGAGAGCGTCATCAGCAGCGGGAGCGCTTCACGGTCGCGGACCTCGCCGACGATCGCGATGTCGGGTGCCATCCGGAGGAAGCCGGCGACGAGGCGACGGAGGTCGACGGCCGGTCGATCCGTCCGAGCGGGTCGGGTCTGCATGCTGGCGACGTTCGCCACGTTGGCGACGTCCGCCTCGAACACCTCTTCCGCGATCACCACCCGCAACGACGGGTCGAGCTCGGCGGTGCAGCAGGACATGAGGGTCGTCTTGCCGGCGCCGGGGGCACCGGCGAACACGATGCTGAGCCGGGCCTGCACCGCAGCGGCCAGGAACCGTGCGACCGACGGAGTCATCGATCCCCGGG
>JAFDWA010000546.1 GCA_018268735.1 Actinomycetota bacterium
ATCTCACACACGGCGGCCATGGCTGGTTCTCTTCTCCGGTCGTTCCGCCCTGTGGCGGTCGGTCCCCATGCGTGCTGGGGTGTCTCGATGCCCGACCCGGCCGGGGTCCACCCCGAACAGGCCGACCGAGGACTGTAGTGCGTCGCCGGCAGCGACCCCAAGCAGGCCGAGCCGTCAGGGGCACTCGACGGGGATCCGGGCGAGCTCGACGTCGTAGCGGGTCGATCCGAAGATGCGTCCGGGGGCGTCGATCGTGAACTCGTCGACCTGCGGGCCCGTCGTGCCGAGGTCGATGCACGACGGGGCTCGCAGCACGTGCCAGCCCTCCTGGGTCCCGGGAGTGAACCGCCAGGCCCTCGGCGCGCCGGCCACCTCGAACCGGTAGCGCGCGCCGCGGTACATCGACCCCTGGAGCTCGGGGAGGAGGCCAGCGTCGATCCCGGAGAAGCGCGCGACCACGAGCTCGTCACCCTCGGGCGCCGGAACCCTGACCGCTCGGCCGAGCTCGGCCGAGCGTCGCTCGACGACCTCGGGCGAGCCGCAGACGTCGTCCCGGCGCCGCAGCAGCTCGAGATCGTTGCTGGTCTGCTCCACGACCTCGTAGCGGCACAGCAGCTCGAGGTTCTCCTGTGGCGGGTCGAATCGGGGGAAGTGCCGGTCGACCCGAGTCGCTCCGTGTGACCGGATGATCCACTCGGGGGCCCGTGAGGAGGTGAGCAGCCCGGTGTTGCGGCGGTCGAGGGCCGACGTGTTCGCCTGGTAGTCCTGCAGCAACGGCATCGGAACCCAGTTGAGGTCGCGGTAGCCGTCGGCGATCTCGAGGTCCTCCGGGAGGATGGCGACGGTGTCGTCCCCGATCCGCTCCAGCATGGACGCCGGGACGCGGTAGTGGTCCCGGGTCGCCTCGGCCCGACGGTTCCGCAGCTCTGCGAGCCGTCCCGGCCCGGCGACGTCGACGGCGCTGCGAGCGGCCCACACGATGCTGCGCGCCGGCATGAGGGCGAGGTTCGGGCCGGGGTGCTGACCGGGGAGCATCACCAGGAGCGTCGCGAGCACGAACGCGGCGATGCGCCGAAGCGACCACAGGCCCGCGAACGCGAACGGGACCATCGCGACCACGACGTAGAACTGCCGGACGTGCCAGAAGTCGTAGCGGACGAAGCCCTGCCGGAACGTGAGGTACAGCGCGAGCGCCGACACGATCGCCGCGGCGACCCGTCGCGCGGTCGGCAGGCGGGCCTCGCGTGCCACCAGCACGACGACGGCGACGCAGATCGCCACCGCGCCGAGCTGCTCGTAGACCGACTCGGGTGGCGTCCTGCTCCTGCCCATCGCAGAGGAGAAGCCGGACATGATCTCGATCGTCCCCCCGACCCACGGTCCCAGCGCTGCGAGCGGTCCGCCGAACACGACGAAGGTCGCGATCGCGACGATCGAACCGGAACCGAGCCACACGACGAGGTCCCGGGCTGCTCGTCGCACGCCGCCGCCGAGGAACGACACGGCCGCGATGGCGGTGCCGGTCACCACGACGACGACCGCTCCGGTGTCGGCCT
>JAFDWA010000547.1 GCA_018268735.1 Actinomycetota bacterium
TCACGCCCAACAGGTCGTCGAAGTCCATCGCTCCCGCACGACGCAGACGGGTCTGGTACTCGACGAACACCTCGCCGATGCGGCGCTCGTGGATGACCGACGCCCGCTCGAGGTAGTCCTCGGCGCCGAGGCCCTCGTTCTTCGCGTTGGAGATCGTCGCGTGCACCGAGCGGGGCGGGAAGCGCTTGGGGTCGATGCCGAGATCCCGCAGGACGTAGCCGGTGAGGCGGACCGCGTCGGCCTGGTCGTAGATCGTGAACGCCGAGGGGTAGCCGAGCAACCCGGCGTCACGCCGCAGGATCCGCACGCACGCCGAGTGGAACGTGGACACCCACATCTTCTGCGCCACCGGACCGACGAGGCGACCGATCCGCTCCTTCATCTCGCCGGCGGCCTTGTTGGTGAAGGTGATCGCCAGGATCTCGTACGGGGAGACCCTGTGCGCGTGGATGAGGTGCGCGATGCGATGGGTGAGCACGCGGGTCTTGCCGGAACCCGCCCCGGCGACGACGAGCAACGGCCCGTCGCCGTGGGTGACCGCCTCGTACTGGGCCGGGTTCAGCCCGTCGAGGAGGTCCAACGCGTCCATCGACGTCGAGCCTACTTGCGTGCCCCGACAGCCCCGATCGGACCGCAGCGCCGCGGATCGGCCAGTGCGGATCAGGCCGACGGGATCAGCAGACGACTCGTGAGGAACTCCAGGACCTGCACGAGCGCGTCATGGGTCGGCTGACCCGGCTCGTCGACGAGGTCCTCGGTGAGCACCGAGTGGGCGGCACGACGGTGGCCCCACGGGTTGCCGGGAGACGAGTCGATCTCGACGCCGATGAAGTTGTCGCCGAGCTCTCGTCGCAGCGACTGGAACCGCGCCGGTGGGACGAGCGCGTCACCGGTGAAGCGCATCCCGAGCACGCAGACGTCGTCGGCCTCCGCACGCTCACGGACGGCGAGCAGGTCGTGGTCCGACAGACCGAGGTCGGCGCCGCGTCGGGAGCCGAGGCCGATCGGCAGCGACGGCTGGCTCAGCACCGGTGCGAGCATCTCGGGCTCGGTGGCCATGGCGAGGGCGAACCCACCGGTGAAGCACATGCCCACCGCGCCGACACCGGGCCCCCCGCAGCGCTCGTGGGCACGACGGGCGAGCGCCCGGAGCCAGTCGATCGCGGGTGGGGTCGTTCGCAGCGCGAACGCCCGGAACTCCCTCGACACGCATGCGGGGATCAGCGACGACGCCAGGTACGGCACCGAGATGTCCCGGCCGGGTTCGCCGAAGAGCACCGGCATGTGGACCGAGCAACCGGCGTCGACCACCCGGCGGGCGAACGCGATGACCTTCGGGGTGATGCCGGGCATCTCGGCCATCACGATCACCGCTGGACCCGAGCCGCCGACGTAGACGTGCCGGGTCCGTCCCCCGAAGGTGAACTGCTCGGCGTCGAACCCGTCGATCGTGGGGGCATCGGTCCCGGGGCTCACGTTCGGCACCGTATCCGATTCCGCACGCCGGTTCTGGGGGTCGGAATCGACAGAACGTGTCGTTTGCGACCCCTATGTT
>JAFDWA010000548.1 GCA_018268735.1 Actinomycetota bacterium
ACCCCGACCGCACTCGCCGACGACGTCGTAGCCCTCCTCCTGGAGGAGCTCACGCAGATCCATGCGGATGATGGCCTCGTCCTCCGCGACCACGACCTTGGTTGGCACCGTTGCCCACCGTCCTCGTTGCTCGAGCTCGAACCCGCTCCGACGGCACGTCGCCGGTGACCGGGAAGCCGTCAGTGTAGGCGGTCGAGGAGGTCGTCCTGCTCCCGCTCGAGGCGATCGATCCGCTCGACCAGCTCGGCCCGGTGACGTGCCATGGCCGACGAGGTGCGTTCGGCGTCGCGGTGCTCCTGGTCCGCGAGCGGCGTCTCCGACACCAGCGACCGGATGCGCGAGTCATCGGCAAGATCGGCGAAGTGCGCGAGCTGCTCGTCGGCGATCGCCAGCTCCTGGCGGAGCGCGCCGAGTCGTCGACCCACCATGCGCAGACGACGTTCGACGAGGAACGGCACCCCTGCAGTGTAGAAACGCGGAGGTGCAGGCTGGTGACGACTTCGGCATCGCCGAGGGCTGGTGGGGTGTCGACGGGACCTGGCACGCGACGACCGCCGGGACACGCGCCGCGCTGCGTCGGTCCATGGGCGCCGACGAGCACCCAGACGGACCCCCGGAGAGCCCGTCGCTGTGGTTCGTCCGACCGGGTGACGACACCTCGATCTGGAGCCCTGGCCTGCTCACCTTCGAGGACGGCACGACCTTGGAGGTGCAGGGGTCGCTCCCAGCGGAGCTCCCACCTGGATCGCACGAGCTCATCTCCGACGGCGGCCACCTCACCCGCGTGCTGTCCCTGCCGAGCCGCTGCCGTCGAGCGGAGCGCTCATGGGGTTGGACGCTGCAGCTGCCCCAGACGCGCTCGCTGCGGAGTTGGGGGCACGGCGACTTCGCGGACCTCGCGACGTTGGCGCGATGGGCCCGTGGACACGGGGCGCAGGTGCTCGCGCACAACCCGCTCGGCGCGCCGATCCCATCGACGACCCAGCAGCCGTCTCCGTACTACTCGTCCTCTCGGCGCTTCTGGTCGCCCCTCTACCTCCGGGTCGAGCAGGTTCCGGGTGCCGAGCTGCTCGGGGCAGAGCTCGAACGGGCGACCGCCGCGGGATGCGCCCTCGACAGCTCGGCATCGATCGATCGCGACGCGGTCTGGGCGCTCAAGTCCGCTGCGTTGCGCTCGATCTGGGCTCTGGTGCGCGACTCGAGCCGGGTCGGTGCCCTGTTGTCGGCAGCTCAGGACGACGACGTGCTCATGGAGCACGCACGCTTCTGCGCGCTGGCGGAGCGCTTCGGAGGAGGACGTTCGTCGTTCCCACCCGAAGCGGCGCACCCCGCGGTGCTCGCGGGCAGCGCAGGAGCAGCCCTGCGTGCTTCGATCGCCGACGACGTCGAGCGCTGGCGTTGGATCCAGCTCGTCGCCGACGGCCAGCTCGCGGACGCATCCCGCTGCGGCGCTGCCTTGATGTCGGACCTTGCCGTCGGCTTCGACCCCGACGGGTCCGATGCCTGGATCGACCAGGACCTGCTCGCCACAGGGTGTCGCGTCGGCGCGCCGCCC
>JAFDWA010000549.1 GCA_018268735.1 Actinomycetota bacterium
AGGGCCACGATCCGCTCCAACGCGTGTTCGCCGACCGGCGCAGCGACGACGCGCGTCGGCGGTCGCCAGGGCCGCAGCCGCGGTGGCTCACCCACGTGCAGCACCCGACCCGCGCGGACCTCGATGACCGCGTCACGGGCGGCGAGCGTCGAGGCGAGCGACGCTCGCCGCAGCTCGGCGACGCCCCCCTCGACCGACAGCACCGCCGGGGCCTCGACGTCGAGCACCTCGCGACGACCGCCGTCGAGTCGGCGCACTGCACGCAGCCGTCGGGGGCCGACAGGGTCCACCTCCACGAGCCCCAACGCCTGCGCGCAGCCCAGGTGGTGGGCGAGGTAGGCAGGCACGGCCCCTGAGCCGAGGTCGATGCTCACGTCACCGCACACGACCACGGCGACCACAGGTCCGCCGTCGGCGGGCACGTCGCCGGGCACGTCGGCGAGCACGTCGGAGAGCAGAGACGCCGACTCCTCCGCGGTGTGCGCGCCGAGGCCGCCTCCGTCGACGGCTCCGGAGGGTTCGACGCGGATCGCATGGGAGGCTCCCGACGCGAGCAGCTCGCGGAGGCCGTCGTCGGCATCCGACGGACCGGCGCACACGACGACGACCTCGCCGTTCCACGCGTCGGCGAGTCGGAGGGCGACCTCGACCGCTGAGCGGTCCGCTTCGGAGAAGCCACCTGCGTGGCCGGCAGTGGTGACCGTGCCGCGCACGTGGTCGATCTCGGGCCGCAGGTCGACCCACTTCACGCACGCGGCGATCACGACACGACCGTCGGCCACGATCTGCTCGCCGGCCATCACGTGCGATGGAAGACGACGCCGTGGCCGCCTTCGGGGTAGGTCCAGGTGATGGCGCCCTCCTCGTTGCACACGAGGTAGCAGGTTCCGCACTCGAAGCACTGCTCGTAGTTGAACAGGATGCCGCCGTCTGCCGTCGGGACGAACAGGTCGGCCGGACACGCCGTGATGCACCCGCGCACCGAGCAGTCACGGCACTTCGTGTCGTCCACGGTGATGTGGGCGCGGTCCGCGTCGACGCGGAACTCGACGGTCGACATCCGCTCTTCGAAGCTGATCTCCGGATACGCGTTGGTCACCCGAGCTCCCCCCGTCGCCGTCATCCGAACGTCCTCAGCGCCTTGAAGCCCTGGGAGACCGCGTCGCGCAGCCGCACGCCGTTGGCCTTCATCTCCGAGCGCAGGATCCGACGCAGGCCGGGCTTCGGTTCGGGGTTGTCGACCTGGAACATGCGCTCGGCGACCGCGCAGACGAGGGGTGGCAGCTTGTGCTGCGCGAGCTCGCCCATCACCAGGTGGGGCGCCTCGCGCAGCTTGCGGTGGTCCTTCATCAGGAACGTCGCCTCGAGCCGGGTCCGGTAGCTGTCGAGTCCTGCTGCGGTGACGTCACCCCGTTGGACCGCACGTGCAGCGGCCTTGCCCGCAGCGGAGCCCGAACCGATGGCGAAGTTGACGCCCTCCAACCAGATGCCGGCCGCGAGGCACATCGCTGCGGCGTCGCCGGCGACGAGCAGGCCGTCGGCCACCATCGACGGC
>JAFDWA010000054.1 GCA_018268735.1 Actinomycetota bacterium
CGTCCCCCTGTCGCGGATCGACGGCCGCGTCGCCTTCGAGGTGGCCCGCGACGGCAAGGTGCTCGGTGGGTCCGAGGTCGCCCCACGAGGCGACGGCGTCCCGAGGGCGTACCTCCCGTTCACCTTCGACTTCCCCGCACCTGGCATCTACGACATCGGCGCGACCTACCGCGGTGCCCGCCTCGAGTCGACGGTCCAGGTCGTCGAGCCGTCCCGGGTCACCACCCCGGTCGTCGGCCAGGTGCTCCCGGGGGTGGGCTCACCGACGGTCGCGAACCCCCTCGGGGTGGATCCGCTGTGCAGCCGCGACCCTGTGTGCCCGTTCCACTCGATCGATCTGCAGAGCGTGGTCGGACGAGGTCACCCGATCGTGCTCCTCGTGGCGACCCCCGCCTACTGCCAGACCGCCGTCTGCGGACCCGTGCTCGACCTGGTCGTGGAGCAGGCCGCCGGACGGGAGGACCTGCGCGTCATCCACTCGGAGGTCTACCGCGATCCCAAGGCGCACCGGGACCTGAGCACAGCGACGCTCGCCCCGGTTCCGGCCGCGTACCACCTGGACTTCGAGCCCGTGCTGTTCATCACCGATCGGACCGGAACCGTCGTCGCACGGGCCGACGTCACGGTCGATCGCAGCGAGCTGCGGGAGCTGCTCACGCTCGCGACGTGAGCGGCGAGCGATGCGGCGTCAGTGGCTGCAGCCGCAGCCGCCGCTGCTCTCGACGTTCGGGTTGGTGATCGCGAAGCCGGATCGGTCGATGCCGTCGGAGTAGTCGAGCGTGGCGCCCTCGAGCAGGTGCGCGCTCGACGCGTCGGCCACGACGCTCACGTCGCCGAACGTCGACTTCACGTCGTCGGCGGCCACGTCGGTGTCGAAGAACATCTCGTAGGCGAACCCGGAGCAGCAGCCGCCGGGACGGACCGTGACACGCAGCGCCAGTCCGTCCTCGTCCTCTGCGTCGATGAGCTGCTTGACCTTGGTGGCGGCAGTGTCGGTCAGTGTGATCACGTCAGGTCCTCCGCGGAGACACGAGTCGGGGTGCACCGGCCGGTGGGTGCCCTGTCAGTGTAACGGCGGTGGCGGACCACACCCAGGCGTGGGCCGTGGCAGCTCAGGCGTCGCGTGCGAGCGTCGCCTGGCACGGCTCGCGGTGGGAGCGATCGTGGAAGTCGACGAGGTGCGCGTCGCCGGCCTCCTCGACGAACCCCTCGACCATCCCCCGGTGCAGCGCGCAGACGACCTCCGGGTTCGACTCGGCGATCTCGCCGAAGGGGCAGTGGCCGAAGGCGATCGTCGTCGAGTCGTCCTCCTCGACGGCAGCGGGGTCGAACCCGAGCGCGCCGTGCATCGCGACGACTGCCTGCATCGCGGAGGGCTCCGCTGCAGCGTCGCCGACGGCCACCCCAGCGGACCGGTGGGCGAGCGCTCGTCCCTGCGTCCGTCCCGCTGCGAGGACCGGCTCTCCCGTGAGCCCGGCGTCCGCCGCGAGGTCGACGAGCATCCGGGCCATCATCGGGAACACCGGGGGTTCGAGTCCGAGCGAGGGTGCGTCCGAGGTGAGCGAGTAGAGGTGCTGCGGGCGCCCGACCGCTCCTCGGCTCTCGGCACGTGCCTCGAGGAGGCCCACGTCGCGCATGCGCTCCAGGTGGGGACGGACGGTGTTGGGGTGCAGGCCGAGGGTGTCGGCGATCTCCGAGGTGGCGAGCGGGCGTGGCGACCGCGCCAGCTCGAGGTAGATCGCATAGCGCGTGTTGTCACCGAGCGTCTTCAGGACGTCCAAGCGGTGCTCGGCAGGCTGCACGTCCCCAACGGTAGCTGAGCGACCGAGTAAACCCGGTCGCGACCGGTAAAATGCCGCACATGAGCGAGCCGACGACATCCGACGCGACAGTCGGGGGCGACCCTTCGACGGAGCGTCCATCGGTGGAGACCGTCATGGGGCTCCTCCGGGGCGTGGTGGACCCCGAGCTCGGCTCCGACATCGTGGAGCTGGGCATGGCCAAGGGCGCGAGCGTCGACACCGACGGCACCGTGCACGTCACCGTCGCGCTGACCACCAGCGGGTGCCCGCTGCGAGCCGAGATCCAGCGCGACGTCCGGGCGCGGATCGGTTCGCTCCCGGGCGTGAGCAGCGTCAAGATCGACTGGACCGAGCTCGACCAGGCCGAGAAGGCCGCCGCGATGGAACGTGCCCGTCGCAACATGGCCGAGCGGCCCGAGCAGACAGCGGTGCCCATGACCGCCCGGGTCGTGATGGTCGCATCCGGCAAGGGCGGCGTCGGGAAGTCCTCGGTGACGGTCAACCTCGCGACCGCGCTTGCGGCGAAGGGCTTCACCGTCGGGGTCATCGACGCCGACATCTGGGGGTTCTCCGTTCCCCGGATGGTCGGCCTCGACGGGCACCTCCGAGCAGAGGAGCCCGGTTCGACGCCGCTGCGGCCGGCCACGACGACCGACGGACGACCACGCATCGTCCCCAACGAGCTCGTCGTCGGCGACGGACGGCTGAAGGTCGTCTCGATGGGGTTCCTGGTCGACGACGAGGGCACCGCGCTGATGTGGCGCGGCCTCATGCTCAACCGTGCGGTCCAGCACTTCCTCCAGGACGTCGCATGGGACGACATCGACTACCTGCTCATCGACATGCCGCCGGGGACCGGCGACGTCCAGATGGGGCTCGCGAGGATGCTGCCGCGCGCGCAGATGCTGGTGGTCACGACGCCGTCGCTCACCGCGCAGAAGGTGGCGGTCCGCGTCGTGGACATGGGACGCAAGAACTTCCTCCACATCGTCGGGGTGATCGAGAACATGTCGAGCTACGTCGACGACACCGGTCGCGAGCACCGCCTGTTCGGCACCGGCGGTGGCGAGCGCCTCGCCCACGACGCAGGCGTCCCGCTGCTCGCCCGGATCCCGATCGAGCCAGCCGTCGCGGAGGGCGGCGACCACGGACGACCCGCCGTGCTCGGTGAGGGACCCGCAGCCGAGGCGTTCCGGGCGCTCGCCGAGCGCATCGTCGACGACGTGATCCCTCCCGCCGACCACGCCGGATGCAGCCTCCGGGCGCTGATCGCCCAGCACGTCCGCCAGACCGCTCCGGCCTGAGCACCGGGCCGGAGCACCGGGCCGGAGCCGCTGCGCCGACACCCCGACCCCGGGCGGCGAGCACGGGCTCGCTCGGCCACGGGCTCACTCGAAGACGATCACTCCACGGAGGTTGCGACCCGCCCGCATGTCCTCGTAGCCCTCGTTGACGTCCTCGAGCGGGTAGGTGCGGGTCACCAGCTCGTCGATCCGCAGTCGGCCCTCTGCGTAGAGGGCGAGCAGGGCGGGGATGTCGGTGCGAGGGTTGCAGGACCCGAAGATCGTCCCCTGCACCTCCTTCTCGAACATCGCGAGGTCGAACAGCGACATCGAGACCTCCGTCGACATCACGCCGGCGATCGCCGTGACCACGACCGATCCCCCCTTGGCGGACATCGCGAGCCCCGCTGCGACCATGTCGCCGGTCATCAGGCCCGGGACCATGATCACGGCATCCGCTCCACGACCGTCGGTGAGCTGCTCGACGAGCGGCTGCGCCTCCTGCATCGACGCCGCAGCGTGCGTCGCGCCGAAGGTGTGCGACGACTCACGCTTCCACTCGAGCGGATCGACCGCGACGACGTGCCTCGCTCCGGCCATCGCGGCGCCCTGCACCGCGTTCATGCCGACACCGCCGACGCCGACGACCACCACCGTGTCACCGACGCGGACGTCCGCGCGTCGCACGGCGGAGCCCCAGCCGGTCGCAACCGCGCAGGACACCAGCGCCCCCGCCACGAACGGCACATCGGGCTCGATCCTCACCACCGAGTCCTCGGCGACCAACATGTGCTCCGCGAACGTGCCGAGCTTCAGGATCGGGTCGACCGGAGTGCCGTCGGAGAGCCGGTGGGCACGTCGACCGTCGGTGACCATCCCCTTCTCGAAGGCGTGTGCGCCGAGGTCGCAGAGGTTCTGGCGCCCGGTCGAGCAGTAGTGGCACTCGCCGCAGGTCGGGAAGAACGACATCGCGACGTGGTCGCCCACGGCCACTCGTCGAACCCCTTCCCCGACAGCGAGGACCTCGCCTGCGCCCTCGTGCCCGCCGATCATCGGGAAGGGGGACTCCATGCCCGCTGCTGCGATCAGCTCCTCGGGTGGGGTCATGTCGCCTCGGACGACGTGCTCGTCGGAGTGGCACAGCCCCGCGGCCCGCGTCCGGACCAGGATCTCCCGCGGGCCGGGATCGTCGAGCTCGACGTCGACCACCTCCCACTCGCGACCCACCCCGAAGATCACCGCGGCACGGGTCCTCACCGACCCGCCTCCCCGCTCAGCGGTCGGGCGGTGAAGGCGTCGTACACCCCACCGGTCCCCTCCGGATCCCCCGGCAGGACGATCCGGGCCGCTCCGTCCTCGTCGAGCACCGTCGGCAGGATCGGACGGATCGCCCGCAGCGAGCGAGCGTGCTGCAGTGCCGCGGCGGCGGTGTCGAACTCCTGCAGGCCGACGAGCGTGCGGATCGTCGGGAAGATCATCGTGATGTCGCCGTCGTCGTGGCGCCGCAGCGCCTCCGACGGAGAGAGCCACTGGGTGCCGATCAGCTCGCGGTCGTCCGCGACGACCTCCTGGTCCACGGGGGCGGCAGCGACGAAGAACCGCGTGTCGTATCGACGGTGGGCTCCAAGAGGGGTGATCCAGCGGGAGTGGTACTGCAGGGCACCCACGTCGAGCCGGATGTCCTCCTCGGCAGCGATCGCGGCGATGCTGCGACGACCGGCGTCCACATCGGCGCGGTGACCGGCGTAGCGCTCCGCGACGAGCCGATCGGTGACGTCGAGCGGCGAGCCGTCCACGTGGCGGGCCATCAGGACGCCCGCCTCCTCGAACGACTCACGGATCGCCGCGACCCAGAAGGCGAGGCCACCGCCGTCGAGGCCCAGTCGCTGCGAGGCTCCACGATCGTCGAGTCCGACGCAGACCGCTTCGACCGCTCGGTCCGCATCCGCTGCATCGACGCTCCCGCCCGGGAACACGTAGGCACCACCGACGAAGTCGGACTGGAGGTTGCGCTGCATCAGGCAGACCTCGAGTCCATCGCCGCCGTCGCGCAGCAGCATCACCGTCGACGCGTCCCGCACAGGGACCTCGTCGGGCCGGTCGTGGTCGAGCAGGACCGTGGCGACCATCTGCTGTGCTCCTTGTGGCTGCTGCGGGGAGGTGGCGAGCCGGCGGGGGTCGGATCCGACGTGGGAGGCCCGACGTGGGGTCCTCAACGTGGCGGGCCCAGCTCCTCCGGTCGATCCACCTCGATGTCGACGATCTCCGCGTGCACGCCGCCCCGGCCCCGATCCGCACCGGCCGAACCCACGTCGGCGTCGCGACCTTCGACGTCGATGACCGGGCCGCGGATGTGCGCTCCACCGGGGACGTCGCTGAAGGTCGCCCCGCCGAACGTGCTCGTCGTGAACGTGAAGCCACCGAGCTGGGCCGCACGCGCCGCCCGGCGCTCGACCCACCGCTGCAGCACAGGTCTCGCCAGCTTGCGGGTCGGCGGCGCCAGCAGCGCCAGCCCGGGCACCGCGGTGACGAACCCGGGGACGATCAGCAGCATCCCCCCGACGAGCACGAGGAGCCCGTCGAGGAGCGACTCGGTCGGCATCCGACCGGACGACAGCTCGACGTCCACGCGACGCCACACGGCGAGGCCCTCGGATCGCACCAGCAGGACACCGAGGAGGCTCAGTCCCACCAGCACCATCGCCGTCGCGAACGCTCCGATCCACTGGGCGACGAGCACGGCGGTCCAGATCTCGACGACACCCAGTGCGAAGAGCGCGAGCAGCACGGTCACGACGACGAGCCTACGTACCCGGGAGCCGGTCGGCCCGCTGCGTCGACCGGGACCGCAACGGGCTCTCAGCGAGTCGCTGAGCCACCCGCCGAGGTTCGGGGAGTGGGATCAGGAGGCCGTCTCGACGAGCGCACGGCGCTCGGCCTCGTTCATGCCACCCCAGATCCCGTGCGGCTCGCGGATCTCCAGCGCGTAGTCGAGGCAGTCCTGCCGTGACGGGCACTCGGCGCAGATCGCCTTCGCACGCCGCTCGCGCTCGAGGCGATCGGCCTTGCGCTCGAAGTACGGCGGCGGGAAGAAGACTGCTGCCTGCGGACCCCTGCAGGCTGCCTTGATCTGCCACACGTCGTTGACCTGTTGTGCACTCACCGCTCGGACCCCCCTTTCGGTGTGGGCCGCACACTTGCACGTGCTTCCGGCACGCTCAAGGAGCAATTTGTGCGTGTCGCGCTCGCGGTGGTGAGCACCCGGTCAGGTGTCGGCAGGCTCGACGCCCAGCACGACACCGTCGACGTCGACCACATCGATCCGCCGCCCTGCGGGGATCGCGCTCCCGAGGTCGGTCCGCGCGTGCCAGCGCGCACCGTCGACCTCGACGGTCCCCTCGGGGTCCAGGGCCGTCGCGGTCGAGCCGCTGCTCCCCACGAGCCAGCCCCGGTCGATCACCGGTGTGGAGAACCGGGTGCGGACCATCGCCGGCATCCCGGAGAACATCGTGCTGGCGATCCCGACGACACCCGCCACGAGAGCGATCCAGGTCGGCCGGAACTGCGTCATGAGGAACAGCGACGCCACGACGAACCCGACGCTGCCGACCGCCGTCCAGATCCGCGGGACGCCGGCTTGGACGTCGACGGCGAACGCCACGAAGGCGAGCACGAACACCACCAGCGCCCACCGGTTGTGCGGCAGCTCCGCCACGCCGTAGCCACCGAGGATCGTGAAGACCGCTCCGACGACGCCGGCGATGCCGATGCCGGCGGTGAAGAACTCGAACACCAGGAGGCCCAGGCCGATCGTGAGCAGCAGGTACGCGACCGACGGGCTCGCGACCGTGTGGAACAGCTGCGTCGACAGCGGCAGCTTCGAGAAGCGGACGGTGCTGAGCGGGACCGTCCGTCGCTGACCGTGCTCGGTCCTTGTCGCCGTCTTCACGCCGTCGAGCGTGACGATGTGCAACCCGAGCGTCGGCGAGAACCGGGTCACGAGGCCGGCCTTCACGGCGGCCTCACCGGTGAAGGTGCGTCGGAGGCCGGCGGCGGATCGACCGGTGAAGAGGTCGCCGAACTCCGCCGTCGACAGCCGTTGCGTGCCGACGTCACCGATCGTCGCTCCCGGAGCGATCCCCGAGCTGCCCGCGACCTGCACCAGCTCCGCTGCGCCGCCGAGCGCCTCGGCACCCGACGGACCGATCCAGACCGACACCGGGACGTCCGATCGCCGGATCGCGGTCGCCACCTCGTCGAGCCGCTCGTCGGACACGGCGGCACCGCCGCTGTCGAGCTGCAGGACGACGGCGACGACGCCGTCGGATCGCCGGGCCGACGCGAGCGTGTCGGTGATGAAGTCCGATTCGATCCCGTCGATCAGCCCGTTCACCGCGACCACGTCGACGCAGCCGTGCTCGGCGCAGGAGCTCGCCGCCTGCACACGTGGACCGGCGGCGCCGTCCACAGCGATCGAGCCGAGCACGACGAGCAGCGCGAGTGCGAGGAGCCTGCCGACACGTCGCGTCGGACCGCGCGGCGTGCTCCGTCTGGTGGTGGTGCTCAGCGCACTGGCTAGTGTGCCCAACTCGAGGGCCTCCGAGGGGACGTCGTGGATCCAGCGAACTTTCTCGCCGCATCCGGTGTGATCATCGTCGCCGGGAAGGGCGGCGTGGGCAAAACCGCAGTCACCGCCGCCCTTGCGGTCGCGGCGTCGTCTGTCGGGATCCGCACCCTGATCGTCGAGGTCGAGGGCAAGGCCGGCATGTCGTCGATGTTCGCCACCGGCGGCCTCGACTACCAGGAGGCCGCGCTCGTGGCAGCAGCCGGCGACCACGCCGGCGTCACGGCGCGGACGATCACCCCCGACGACGCCCTCCTCGACTACCTGGCCGAACGCGGGCTGAAGCGGATCTCGAACCGGCTCGTCTCGACCGGCCTGCTCGATCTCGTCGCGACCGCGGTCCCGGGCATCCGCGACATCCTCGTGCTCGGGAAGGTCAAGCAGCTCGAGCGATCGGCGGCACAGGACCTCATCCTCCTCGACGCGCCGGCGGCCGGTCACGCGATCACCTTCCTGCGCTCGGCGAGCGGGTTGGCCGACGCGGTCAAGGTCGGGCCGATCAACACCCAGGCGACCGACGTGCTGGAGCTGCTCAACGATCCGCGACGCTGCAGGGTCGTCCTCGTGACGATCCCGGAGGAGACCCCTGTCAACGAGCTGATCGAGACCGCGTACAGCCTGGAGGACCGCGTCGGCGTCGCGCTCGGTCCCGTCGTGGTGAACGGCGTGATCGAGGACCT
>JAFDWA010000550.1 GCA_018268735.1 Actinomycetota bacterium
AGGAGGATGGCGAGCAGCGCTGAGCCGAGCCGGGCCGGGACCCGGCGCACCACGCCGATCGGGATCGCAGCGACCGGGAGCAGGCACAGCAGCACATCCGGGAGCAGGAGCCGCGCGTGCATGAAGTCGCCACCGACCCGCACGACCCACGCCGCGTGCACAGCGGCTCCCATCCAGCACGCCAACCACACGGTCCGGAGCCGTCGGGAGACCTCGCCCGTCCGCAGCACGACGAACGCCAGGGATGCGGCGACGAGGATCGCGGCCCACGTCGCAGCGAAGGAGAGCAGGTCCTGGAGGTAGGCGACGCCGTCGGTGAGCTCCGCGCCACCGGCCTCCTTGGCCAGAGCCGTGTTGGGGACGAGGATGCCGAAGTAGCCGGCGCGGAACACCTCGTATGCGAACGGGACCGCCAGCGCGACCGCGACCGCGCGGGCAGCTCCACGCCAGGAGCGACGTGACACCACCACGAGCGCCACGAGGAAGCAGGCGCTGAACACGCCGGCATCGGGTCGGATCAACGGTCCGAGTCCGATCAGCACGCACAGCCACCAGGGTCGCCACGGCTCCAAGGGGACCTCGCCCACCGCCCGCACCATGAGCGCCCCAGCGGTTGCGGCGATCCAGAGCCACAGCAGGGGCGTCTCCAGTCCCGACGACGAGAAGTCCCAGACCGAGGGCAACGCCACCCAGACCAGGATCGCAGCGGGAACGACAGGCGCAGCCCACGTCCGACGCTGCGTCGCCGCGCTCGTCGCGACGGTCCCGAGCGAGCACGCGGTCCCCAGCGCGACGGTCACCCACTCGACCCGGAGCCAACGGCCGAGCACGGCCCGACCCGTGGCGAGGACCGCCAGCCACATCGGGCTGGTCCCGGCCTCCACGCGTTGGCCGACGTTGAAGACCGGACCGTGCCCGGAGAGGATGTTGTCGACGATGCGGAGGTTGATGAATCCGTCGTCGGACATCCAACGGCGGGACCACACCGCCCACGTGAAGCACGCGCCGAGCACGACCCACGCAGCGAGGAGCGCCCGGCGTTCGACACGTCGCGTCGGAGCACCGCTGCCGGGTGCCCGCCCCGGACGATCCGGTGGTCCTCCGAGCAGATCCCCGTCAGGCTCCAGCCGCGTCGAGGTCACCGGGCGCTGGCCAGCGTCGCCATCGGTTCACGCTATCGACCTGCCTCGAGTTCTCCACGACCCACGCTGCGACGCCGCGGGCGGCTACCAGCGTCCCGTACCGACGCCGAGCCACCGACGTCGGGTCGCCTTGGAGGCCAGGTCGCGACCGGTGGCGTGCAGGGTGAGCGGCTCGGGCGACGGGTCCGGACGCGACGGCGCGTCCTCGGAGCCGACGACGACCAGGACGCCGCTGTCGGGTCCGACGTAGGCCCACTCGAGGCGCTGCTCCGAGCGGAACTTCGTGATCCGCAGACCGCCGGTGTTGCGGCCCTTGGTGGGCAGCTCCTCGACGTCGGTGACCTTGGCGGTCTGCGCATCGCTGACCGTCAGCACGATCGCTCCGGGACCCGCGACGCCGGCGCCGACGATC
>JAFDWA010000551.1 GCA_018268735.1 Actinomycetota bacterium
GATGGGCGCAGGTCCCTTCGACACAACCAGTGCAACCGCTGTGCCACGAGGCACCGGGGTGCCCGTCGGCGTCCCCGCTGAGATCACGACCCCGGCGGGCACCGTCGAGCTGAAGTCCTCGCTGAGCGCTGCGGTGAGCTGCGCTGCGGCCAGCTTCGCTCGGGCGTCCGCGACCGCGACGCCGACCAACCCGTCCGGCACCGGGCGCGGTGCCGGCCCGCTCGACACGACGAGGGCCAGGACGGACCCCTTCGGCACCGTCCCGTCTGCAGCCGGCGCCTCCTGCCCCGGCGCCGGTCCGGCGGACACGACCGAGCCGGCAGGGACCGTCTCGTCGTGCCTCTCGGACACAGCACCCACCTTGAGCCCCGCGTCGGCGATCATCGCCGTCGCCTCGGCCTGGGGTCGGCCGTCGACCTGGGGGACTGCGACCAGCGGTGCGCCGAGCGACACCGTCACCTCGAGCGGCTGACCCTCGGCGAGGGAGGACCCGGGGCGTGGAACCTGCGAGACGACCTGACCGGGACGGGTGCCGTCGGCTCGAACGACCGTGTCGTCGTCGAGACGCCAGCCGTGCTCACGTGCGGCAGCTCGGGCGACCGCGACGTCGGAACCGACCAACCTGGGGACGTCGTGGGCGGGCACGCGCACTGCGAACCACCAGAACGCGGCGGCAGCGGCGGCTGCGATGCCGAGCATCGACACCAGGAGCCGCCGAGACGGACGCCGGCGACGACGGGTCACGCCGACGTCGCCGCCGGCAACCGGCGAGGAGTCCGCCGGTGACAGGTCGGGCTCGCCGTCGGCGCCGTCGATCAGGGGCTCGACCCGACCGAAGGAGACCGGTCGGGACGCGGTGAGCAGGTGGTGCTCCTCTGCGACGACGATCGGGGTCCGGACGAACCCCCACGGTCCGGCGTCGCCCGGCTCGACAGCCTCCGCAGCGTCCTGACCGTCCACGTCGCCACCGCCGAGGTGCTCCACGTCGTCGTCGGGCGACGGATCTGGCCGCTCATCTGCGACGGCGATCGAATGGAGGCCCTCGAGGTCCTGGACCAGGCTGAGCTCGGCGGTGACCTCGGCTTCGTCGAGGGTCGCGACGAGCGGCAGCGGATCGGATCGGGGCAGCTGCTCCGCCGCTGCCCACAGCGAGATCTCGAGTCCGCTGGCGTCGGGGCGTCGGTCCGGGTCCATCCGACCGGCGCGTTCGATCGTGGGCCGCAGCTCGCCGAGGAGGTCCGGGACGTCCATGTCCGCCTGCGTGCGCAGCGCCAACGTCGCGGTCGTCGTGTCCGCAGCGAAGGGCACCTCCCCGGTCACGCACTCCACCAGGACCAACGCGAGGCTGTACACGTCGGAGCGGCCGTCGAGTCGACGCCCGAGCGCCTGCTCCGGCGACGCGTAGCGGGCCGTTCCCAACATGGTGCCCGTCGGCTCGGTCCAGGACGCCTCTGCGAGCGCCCGCGCCAGGCCGAAGTCGGCGAGGCGCAGCCGCCCCTTCGTGTCGAACAGCAGGTTCGCGGGCTTGACGTCGCGGTGGATGAGTCCTCGCC
>JAFDWA010000552.1 GCA_018268735.1 Actinomycetota bacterium
GAGGACCCTGGGATGGTCGCCGAGCTCGACGACACGGAACGTCCCGTCGGCGGAGAGCACGTACATGTGCGCGCCATCGGTCTTGACCATGTCGCCCTCGTCGACGCCGCCCTCCTGGATGTTCGTGCCTGCGACGACGTTGCCGGCGCTCGTCGGCGGCACAGGTGAGGACCTGTCGGCGCCGGCGCTTTGATCAGCGGGCGCAGCCGCCGCAGCCGAAGATGGCACCGTCGACTGCACGCCCATGCCCTCGTCGCTCATGGACGGAACCGGCATCCGCTCCTCGAAGCGCTTGATCGCAGCCTGTCGCTCATAGACCGCTTCGGCGAGCCGTGTGCAGTCCTGCGCACGGACGAGCTCGATGGTGCCGACCTTCGCGGGACGTTGCGGCGACGTCAGCTGATCGGTCTCCGTGGTGCAGCCGGTCGTGAGCAGCAGGAGCGCGAAGGTGACTGCCGCGACGATCGTCAAGGTGCGCGGTCGGAGCTGCCTCGGTCCCGTTCGGCACTGGACGACTGTGCGTCGCTGCAAGTCCTGTCGATTCCGGGCATCGTCGTGCATGGTTCCTCCTCGTCGATTCCACCGCCGCGATGTGCTGCGTCGGGGATGTGACGATCGGGACGCTGATGCGGTTCCCGGCTCTGGAGGATCAGGCCACGGTGGTGGGCATCCAGCCGGGCCGGACCGCCTCGTAGGAGTCGATCTCGACCTCGTGCTGCAGGGTGAGGCCGATGTCGTCGAGGCCCTCGAGGAACCGGTGGCGCACGGCGTCGTCGAGCGGGAAGTCCTCGAGCAGGTCGATGGCGGTGACCTCGATGACGCGCCGGTCGACGTCGATCACGATCTCGATCGTCGGGTCCGCTTCGATCGCGTCGAGCAACGTCCGCCCCACGGCGGCGGACACCTGCACCGGCACGAGCCCGTTCTTGGTGGCGTTGTTGCGGAAGATGTCGCCGAAGCGCGGCGACACGACCGCCGCGAACCCGTACTGCTGGATGGCCCACACGGCGTGCTCCCGACTGGAGCCGGTGCCGAAGTTCGGTCCGGCGACCAGAACGTTCGCGCCCTGGTGCTGCTCGCGGTTCAGCACGAAGTCCCGGTCGTCGCGCCACTCGGAGAACAGACCGGCGTCGAACCCGGTGCGCTCGACGCGCTTGAGCCAGTCGCTGGGGATGATCTGGTCGGTGTCGACGTCGGAGCGGTCGAGCGGGACGCCCCGACCGTGGATGATGCGAACAGGTTCCATGTTCCGTGCCTCTCAGTCCAGGTCGTCGGGTCAGGCCAGGTCGTCGGGGGTCGCGAAGTGCCCGGCGATCGCGGTCGCGGTCGCGACCTCGGGTGAGACGAGGTGGGTGCGACCTCCGCGGCCCTGACGTCCTTCGAAGTTGCGGTTCGACGTCGACGCCGACCGCTCACCGGGTGACAGCTTGTCGGGGTTCATCGCGAGGCACATCGAGCATCCCGGCTCGCGCCAGTCGAAGCCGGCCTCCACGAACACGCGGTCGAGCCCCTCGGCCTCGGCCTGCTCCTTGACCGCTCGGGAGCCC
>JAFDWA010000553.1 GCA_018268735.1 Actinomycetota bacterium
AGGCGGCGTCGGAGGGCGCATACGGGACGGGCAGCTCCAGTCGGGCGATCGGCGCCGGCACCGTGTCGAAGTCGTCTGCTCCCAGTCGGACGTCGGCGCCCTGAGCGGTGACCGCTCGGACCTGCACCTTGCCCCCACGTCGCGACGCGACCGACAGGACCAGCACGGATCGGCGACCGCTCCCGGCGCCGCGGTCGATCACGTCCCCCGGAACGAGCGACGCGAGTCCGGCGTCGACCGCGGCGCGGCGATCGGCGGCCCGAGGTCGACTGGCGGCGACGGCATCGAGAGCTGCCACGTAGTCCCGGATCCCGCCGCTCCCGGCGTCTTCTCCGGAACCGTCGGCACCGTCCTCGACCGGTCCGCCCAGGAGGTCGAGCTCCGCACGGATCCGATCGACGCGGGCCCGGAGGTGCACCGCAGCACGGTCCGCCTGGAACTGGGCGAAGGACCTGCCGAGGATCGCATGCGCCGTCTCGCGGTCGTAGCGCCGCACGAGGTTCGCCGCCATGTTGTAGGTCGGGCGGAAGGCGGAGGCGAGCGGGAACTCCCGACTTCCGGCCAGCCCGGCGATCTGGCCGAACGCCACGAACGGCGACCACAGCACGACGGCGGTGCCCTCGTCGTCGATGCCGCGCCGGCCGGCCCGGCCCGTCAGCTGCGTGAACTGCGCCGGCGAGAGGAACTCGTGGGTCTCGCCGTTGAACTTCGACAGCTTCTCGATGACGACCGACCGCGCCGGCATGTTGATCCCGAGAGCGAGCGTCTCAGTGGCGAACACCACCTTGATCAACCCGGCCGCGAAGCAGTCTTCGACCGCTTCGCGGAAGGCCGGCACCATCCCCGCGTGGTGCGCCGCGACCCCGGCCTCCAGGGTGGCGAGCCACCCGTCGTAGTCGAGGACGTCGAGGTCGGCGTCGTCGAGGGCGACGACGCGCCGCTCGGCGATCTCCCTGATCTGCTCGCGCTCGGACGCCTCGGTGAGCCGGACACCGGCCAGGAGGCTCTGCCGCGCTGCATCGCTGCATGCAGCGCGGCTGAAGATGAAGTAGATCGCAGGGAGGAGCCCCTCGTCGTGGAGCCGGTCGAGGACCTCGTGGCGGCGAGGTGTGCGGAAGCGTCCTCGCGGTGCCCCTCGACGGCGTCGGTCCGACCCTCCACGCTGCGGGTGCACCCGTGCCACGTCGAAGCGGGCTGCCTCCGGGTTGGGATGGCCGTCGACGAGGACCGGGACGAGGTGGTCACGTTCTGAGGTTCGGTCACCGACGAGGTAGAGCGATTCGAGCTCGATGGGACGGACGTGCTCGACGACGGTGTCGGTCGGGCCCCGCAGCTCACCGATCCACTCGCCGAGCTCGGTCGCGTTCGACACGGTCGCCGACAGGCACACGAAGCCGACGTCGGCCGGAGCGTGGATGAGGACCTCCTCCCACACGGGCCCGCGGTAGGCGTCCTGCAGGAAGTGGACCTCGTCGAGCACCACCCAGCGGAGCCCGTCGAGGGCTGAGGACCCTGCGTACACCATGTTGCGCAGGACCTCGGTCG